>CALJIH010000158.1 GCA_937974135.1 uncultured Cocleimonas sp.
GCAACCATCGGCGTATCAATCAAACCTGGTGAAACAGTATTAATGCGAATCGGTTTTATCTCTTTTGCTACGCCACGAACAAATGCCTCGACAGCACCACCAACAGAAGATATTGCGATTTGACCAGGATTACAATAACGCGCTGGTGTTCCACTGACTAACACGATAGCACCAGATTCGGAGATACTTTCTAAGCCATAACGTACCACATTGGTATAACCCCAAAGTTTGGCAAATGAGGCTTGATAGCCATCCATATCCATCTCAGTAAATGGTCCTACTGCACGTTCGCCGCCCGTTGCAGCGCTGATTAAGATATCGATTTTTCCACAATCAGCAAATAATGATTGTAATGATTCTTTATCTAACACATCGCATTGCTTAACCCGAGTGTTTGCAGGAAGATTCGTGACTTTGTCAGGATTACGACTGATCGCAATCACATCCGCACCTAAGTCTGATAACTGTTGCACGGTAGCTAGACCGATACCTGATGTTCCTCCAAAAACTAGCGCCTTTTTACCTTTAATATCCATCTTACATATCCTGTATTTTGAGCCATGTAATCTAACACGATGCTTACAAGATTTGGATCAAAAGAGGCTAAAAGTAGGGGGGTGTCTTTATTTACTATTTAAGATACCCTTTAACTAATCAAATACTTCTAATTAAGGGCTCAAAATGGATGTCATTCTTGTAATTAACTCAGGCTCATCTAGCCTTAAATTTGCGCTCTATTCTGTTGAGGCTAACGCTAATGATGCGCTCTTAACGGGTGTTGTTTCTGGTATCGGAGTAAACCCCGAGTTAAAAGCAAAAATGAATGGCGAAGTTTTAAACAACCAAGAGCCTTTTAAATCAATTCCCAATGATGCCAATCACGAATGGCTGATTAAAGAATTACTCAATAGACTGCATACCAAATACGCACAGTTTAAACCAATCGCAGTGGGGCATCGCATGGTGCATGGTGGCATCCACTTTACTGAGCCAACCTTGATTACTGATAAATCATTACAACAACTCAAAGCGTTAATTCCACTCGCACCATTGCATCAACCGCATTCCATAGTCGCAATTGAAGCAATGGCTAAGCACGAACCTGATTTGCTCCAAATTGCCTGCTTCGATACCAGTTTTCATCGCACCCAAAGTAAAATTGAACAGATGTTTGCAATTCCCAAAGCGCTCACGGATGAAGGCATTATTCGTTATGGTTTTCATGGCTTATCCTATGAATACATTGCCAGTGTGCTGCCAACATATTTAGGGGATAAGGCCGATGGACGTGTTTTGGTAGCGCATCTAGGAAATGGAACCAGTATGTGCGCGATGGTAAATCGCAAAAGCGTCTCATCTACCATGGGTTTTAGTACCTTAGAAGGTTTGGTAATGGGGACTCGCTGTGGCTTATTAGACGCGGGTGTGATTTTGCATTTGATTAAACAAAAAGGCATGAATGTCGACGAGGTATCTAAGATGCTTTACAAAGAATCAGGTTTATTAGGTATTTCAGGTATTAGCAGTGATATGCGGGATTTAGAAAACAGTGATCATCCTGATGCAAAGCAAGCCATAAATATGTTTTGTCATCGCGCCAAAGAAGAAATTGGCAACCTCACTGCAGTTATGAATGGACTAGATGCGATAATTTTTACCGCGGGTATCGGTGAAAACTCTGTCATGGTCCGCGAAAAGATCTGTGACCCTTTAGCGTGGTTGGGCGTTAAAATTGATGATGATCGTAATGCAACTGGTAAAGGAAAAATCAGCGCAGATGAATCTAAAGTAAAAGTATTCGTTATTCCCACAGACGAAGAAGCAACAATTGCAAATGCAACACGAAGCTTTTTGTAAAACGTTGTTTATGCAGATTTAAAAACGCATAGCTCTGCTTAAATTATTCGGCTGCGCCTCATCCTAAAGGGTCAGCTAAAGCTTTTGTCTCGCAAGCTCGGCTCTATTTAAGCTTTAAACTACAAAAGCTTAATATCATTCAGCCGAGCCTTGGCGAGACAATGTTGGAGCGCAGCGACGACTACCCGAAGGGAAGGTTTGTCAAAACCGCCTAAAAGTGAGGGGGTGTCTTTTAATAAAACAGTTTTGCAAAATAGACTAGAATCTAGTTATATCAATAATAAATTATACAAATTTAGACATATTTTTAGTAATAAGATAGACGATACAAATGATTTCATCGGGAGAATGGAAAGAAATTCAAGAGACATTTCATGCAGTTATAGAACTGCCTGAATCACAGCGTATTTCATACATAAACCAACTAAATCAAAGCGATGAATTCAAAAACCAGTTAAAACAATTAATACAAGCTGATTGCAAAAGTTCATCTCAAATTAAAAATCTAAAAAGCAATATTTCAGAAATAATGTCTGATGTTACGTTTCCCAATATTGAAAACTACGATATTACGGAAAAAATTGGTTTTGGAGGAATGGGCGAAGTCTTTAAAGCCCGAGATTTAAAACTTTCTCGTGATGTTGCGATCAAAATACTGCACCCACACAGATCACAAGATCATAAATCACAACAACGTTTTCTTCGAGAAGCAAGAGCATCTGCCAAGATCCGTCATGAAAATATTTGCCCTATCTTTGATGTATCAAGTACTGAAAATGGGATGCAATATATTGTTTCTGCATTTTGTGAAGGCGAGAGCTTAGCGCAAAAAATTAACAACAAATCATTAAGTTACAAAGAAATTTTTTCTATTTTTGAACAGTTATTAAATGCACTCAGCGTAGCTCATGCAAAAGGAATTATTCATCGCGACCTTAAACCGGATAATATTATTGTAGATAAAGATAACCGCATTCAGTTAGTCGACTTTGGTATTGCCAAAAACTATGATGATTTGCAAACACAATCAGGCGAGGTCTTAGGTACGCCTGATTATATGTCACCTGAGCAATTCCGAGGTGAAGCGTTCGACTATCGCAGTGATATATGGTCATGCGGCATTCTTTTATTTGAAATGCTCGAAGGTAAAACACCTTACAAGGGCAAAACCGCACCAGAGATAATCTACACGATGCTGCATCAAAGTATCACTATTCCCTTAGATGAAAACGATCCTAATTATCCTTTTTACATCCTTATTCAAAACTGTTTACAGGTAGATAAATCATTAAGACCCACCAGCATAGATAACGTTTTACAGATGTTATTGGAAGCAAAAAGTAGTTTTCACGATCAAAGTATTTTTTCTGATTACCCCAAATATAATACTGTAGATAAATTCACATCTGCTAGCAACACCCAACATATTATTACCAATACCAACCATAGTGTTGTTGTGTTATCACTTAACATCATTGAAGAAACAATAGATGAACCCTTATTTAAAAAGATAGGTTCTATTGTTTCAAAATATAAAGGCTTTATTCAAAAAACGACAAAAGACTCAAAACTGAGTTCGCTACAGGTTTTGTTTGGTTATCCACTTGCTGATGAACTAAAAATAGAAAATGCCATGCATTGTGGTAATCAGTTTATCGACGTATTAAACAATAATGAACTGAGCTATCGTTTATTAGCTGATATTAATGATATTGTCGAAGATCAAAATAAATTTTCAACTGAAATCCTAAATAATAAGATTCTGTATAGATCTGAAAAACTCATAATGCAATTAAACGAAACAGGTTTATGGATTACTGAACTTTTTAAAAATAGATTACGTGATAAACAAACTGCGGAACATTTATCTGAAACTACTCTGGAAACTACAGATAATGAAAACAATAAGGTTTTATGCCATTTACTCTCTAATGCAGGCACATCAATAAATCATGAGCCTGTAACACATTCGCGTTTTATAGGTCGTGATTCACAATTATCTTTTTTATTAGAAAATTGGGAACAAGCGAAAGAAGGAGACCAACAAAGAATACTCATTAGCGGTGAAGCTGGTATTGGAAAATCACGATTGATTTATGAATTAATCAAAGAAATAAAAGATTATAAAGAGGTAAACCTAATTGAATTAGATTGTTCACCCTATGAAAAAGCTAGTTCATACTTTCCTTTTTTAGATTACTTAGACAAACAAATTGATAACAAACACTATAAGGACAAAGATCATTTATTACATTTTTTGGAAAACAAAATTAATCCATCCACAGAACTTGAGAAGTTATTATTTTTAAAACTGATGAATTTTCCTCTAAGTCCTGAGAATGAAGCTATTCTTCCTATCGGTGATCTATTAAACAAGCAGTATCAAGATTTGATTCTAAGGATTTTAAGTTATAAAAACGAAAACCAAACGTCATTGATTGTCATCGAAGATTTACATTGGGCTGATACTGCAACGGGTATTATTTTAGAGAAACTACTACAGCCGTCTAGTACCTCACAGTCGTTAGTAGTCATGAGCAGTCGTCCAGAGTTTAAGCCTAATTGGTTATCTAATCTGGTAACCAGCAATTTATACCTGAGTAAATTACGCTCTAGTCAAACAGAACACTTGTTAAAATCACTGATTGAAGATGCTACACAAAACAAACCACATATTTCTATTTCTAATGACTTAGAACAGTTGTTACCTGAATTAATTGAGAGAACAGGTGGAAATCCATTATTCATAGAAGAGATGGCAAAAATATTTTTGGATTTAGATTCCCAAAACTCGAAAATTACACAACATATTCCTGAAACAATACAAGATT
>CALJIH010000159.1 GCA_937974135.1 uncultured Cocleimonas sp.
CCATGACGCATATATTATTACCTTTCATGATTTTGCCTTTATTTAGTGTCATGAAAACTATCAATCCAAGTTATGTTAGGGCCGCAAGATCAATGGGTGCTAACTCTTTTACTGCATTCAGGCGTGTATATTTCCCAAATACAATCGCGGGCATTGGTGCTGGTGGAATATTAGTCTTTATTCTATCCATTGGTTATTACATTACCCCAGCACTCGTGGGTGGAACCGAAGGAACTCTGATCAGTAACTTTATTGCTTACCACATTTCAGAATCATTGAACTGGGGCTTAGCCGCTGCATTAGGTACATTACTATTATTGTTAGTATTAGCACTTTATATTCTCTACGACAAAATCGTCGGCATTGATAATATGAAGCTTGGTTAAGAAATAGCTTAAGGAATATACAATGGCACTCCCACTACACGCAACGCTACCCGAAAGAATTTGGCATTACTTATTTTTGACCATTTGTATTTTGATTTTTTGCTTTTTAATCATTCCCATAATAATCATCTTACCTTTATCGTTTAATGCACAGCCTTATTTTTCATTTACCCCAGAAATGTTGTCATTAAAGCCTGAAGGATTTTCCTTGCGTTGGTATGAGAAATTTTTTACTGATCCCGCATGGCAACAAGCCGTTCGAAATTCACTATTTATAGCGTTTTTCTCGACCATAATATCAACATTTCTCGGAACACTAGCCGCACTAGGTTTGAGCCAAAAAGAATTTCCATTTAAAACTACGATTATGGGAATCCTCATTTCGCCCATGGTTGTACCCTTAATTATTTCTGCCGCTGGAATGTATTTCTTCTATGCAAAAATGAATTTATCCAGTACTTTTTTGGGTGTAATACTGGCTCATGCAGCGTTAGCGACACCGTTTGTTGTGATTACCGTTACGGCGACACTCACTGGCTTTGATCATAGCTTAACGCGAGCAGCAGCAAACCTAGGTTCATCTCCCTCAAATACATTCTTTAGAATTACCGTCCCACTAATTACACCGGGTGTTATTTCTGGCGCTTTATTTGCTTTTATAACCTCCTTCGATGAAGTAGTGGTTATCTTATTTGTAGGAAGTGTTGGTCAACGCACGATTCCTTGGGCGATGTTCTCAGGCATTCGCGAGGAAATCAGTCCAACAATTCTAGCGGTAGCTACGCTGCTGATTACGTTCTCGATTATCTTACTATTCATGGTTGAACTGTTAAGAAGGCGTAACGAGAGACTCAGAGGAATCACACCTCATTAAGGCTTTAACATTTATTATCTAATAGCATTATGTCGTGTTTAATTAATGTAAAAGACACCCCCCTACTTTTAAGCGTTTTTAATTATCAATAAAAAAGTATGCTGATTAAAATGAATGTTTAAATTCATCAAACAACATTGGCAAGGTAAATTACCACTGAGTATTTCATTGTGGGCAGTCTTTGTTGGAATATTAGTGTTATTCTATTTTTTCGAACCATGGTTTCTCAATTACTTTTTTAAAGACCCCCAGCAACTCATCAATGCAACCATTGTTTCTCTTGTATTGACGAAACTAATCATTTTTCCGTGGCAGTTGATTGGACTCCTCAGAGCCTCAGACAAAGACTTTCTGAAAGAAGGCAAAACCACTAGAACCCGCATGATTCAATTACTCATGGTTTTAGCGATTGGGTTTAATTTAAATGCATCAGTCGATACAATCCAAAAAGCCACCTTTAAAAAGAAGCAACAAGAAATTGCTGATGAATATCAAGAATATAAAAAACAACAAATTAAGAATTATCAACTAAGTTTTAGAAACAAAAACACACAGCTAGTGATAGCAGGTGAACTAGATATTGGTATCACCAAAGCCGTCAGTGATATTTTAAGAGTAAATCCGCAAATTTCTTCTATCGCCTTAAACAGTATCGGAGGGCATATATATGAAGGCCGAGGATTATCAAAACTCTTTACCAGACAACGATTAGATACTTATGTATATAAAGAATGTAGTTCTGCATGCACTACTGCTTTCAGTGGTGGTGAAAATCGTTATATTGGTAAGCAAGCAAAAATTGGCTTTCATCAGTATAAGCAAGACCTTAAAGCTCACAAAAAATCCGTGGGTTATCACGATGCCCAAGCCGAGCAAGAGCGTGATTTAGAACTGTTCAAATCTCGAGATATAGATGCTAGTTTCTTAGCAAAGATTTTCAATGAAGCATCAAACAGTATGTGGTTTCCAAGGCATGATGAATTAATTAAGGCAAAAGTAATTAATGGCATTGTTGAATGATTCATTTCAAGACGCAAAACTAACTAAAACTAGCGTATACAAATAAGGTCATCTATCTACTTTGAGGCAAAATCGCTACACTATTATTGTACAGATATTTTGGAGAGCCTTTAGATGGCAAAGTTACCTGAAAAAGCAAAAGTTGTAATCATTGGATTAGGGGGTATCACGGGCTCATCCGTTGCCCACCACCTGATTGAACGTGGCTGGGATGATATTGTCGGCATCGATAAATCTGCGATCCCTACTGATATCGGTTCGACTGCGCACGCCTCTGATTTTTGCTTTAATACCATGCACGATCAGATGACGATCTTCACTACCAAATACAGTATCGATTTCTTTGAAAAGATGGGTCGTTACGAACGCATTGGTGGTATCGAAGTCGCACGCGTTGGTGATGACGAACGTATGACTGAATTGAAACGCCGCGTTACCTCAGGCAAGGCTTTTGGTAGCCGTGTTGAAATGATTTCAGCGTCAAAAGCAAAAGAGTTGTTTCCGCTTCTCGAAGAAGATCAAATCCAGGGAGCATTATGGGATCCAGATGCTGGATTGGTAACGCCACGTTCTCAAACGGTTGCAGGTGAATTGGTTGAAGCAGCAGTTGAAACAGGAAAACTACAAGCATTCGCGAATACTTCATGTACCGGTCTGATTATTGAAGAAGGTGTGATCAAAGGTGTGAAAACAGAAAAAGGTGATATTGCCGCAGATCATGTTGTGGTTTGTGCCGGCCTTTGGGGACGTTTGATCGCCGAAATGGCAGGTGAAGATTTACCCGTAATGCCTGTAGATCACCCACTAACATTCTTCAAACCCTACTTAGAATTTGAAAACACGGGTAAAGATATCGGTTACCCACTACTTCGTGACCAAGGTAACTCTGCTTACTTACGCGATACGGGCGACCCTAAAACACCTGAAGGTGGGCAGATCGAATGGGGCTATTACGAAGAGAATGAACCTCGTATGTGTCACCCACGTGATCTTTTAGAGAAAGAAGATTGTCGTCTCTCCCCTTCTCAACGTGATCTTGATTTAGAAGAAGTCATGGATCCATTGGAGCGTGCAATCGAACTCACCCCTATTTTAGGTGAATTGGGTTATGACGAGAAATGGTCATTTAATGGCCTACTTCAAGTGACCGCTGATGGTGGTCCGTCGATTGGCGAATCAGGCAATGTTCGCGGACTTTGGTACGTAGAATCGGTTTGGGTTAAAGACGGCCCTGGTACGGGTAAAATCGTGGCTGATTGGATGACTGATGGCATTACCCATCTCGATCATTCCAGTATTGATGTGGCTCGTTATTACCCTTTCCAACAAGAAGAACAATACATTCACGATCGTTGTTATGAAACAGCGTTTAAAATTTACAATCCACCCGTGCACGGCCGCGAGCCATATACGGCAGCGCGTAATCATCGTCAAAGTCCGTTCTATGAACGTGAAGTAGCGCTTGGGGGTTACTTTATGGAGGCCGCAGGTTGGGAACGTGCTCATGGTTACGCGAGTAATGAACATCTACTAGAAAAATATGCAGATCAAGTGCCAGAGCGCACAGTCGAATGGGAAAACCGTCACTTCTGGCGCGTATCAAACGCTGAACAATTAGAAATGTCACAAAGTGTTGGTATGATTAATCTATGCCACTTTGCGGTTTACGATGTGACTGGCGCAGATGCTGCGGACTTCATGGAATTCTTATGTGT
>CALJIH010000160.1 GCA_937974135.1 uncultured Cocleimonas sp.
ACGTAGACTGTCGAATACTAATCAGCAGCTATTAGCGAACGAACAAAAGCTCTCTAATACTGATAAAGAGTTAATTGAGATCAAACAACAGCTAGCGAATAAAGTTACCATTATTGCCAGCTTAGATAAAAAACTCTTAGATGCTTCGGAAAAAAATAAAAAAACTCAAGCAAGTTTAGATGAATCAAAATTAGCTTTAGAGAAAACTCAAGCAGAACTTAAAGACGAGAAACAAAGCTTGTCAGATGAGCAGAAAAAAGTATCAGAAGCCAATAAATCAATAGCCCAATTACAAGCATCTATTACACATTTAGAAAAAGAAAAACGATCTTTAGCACAAATTAACCAAAGTAATAAAAGCGAATTGGATGATAAATCAAATGCACTCGCAGAAATTGATATAAAACTTGAAAAAGCAAATACTCAAATTGCCGAGCTAGAAAAGGCAAGCAATCAAAGCAATAGCGAGATTGTGAAGTTAAAAACTACCCTTGAAGATAATAATAAAGCCACGACTGCATTGCAATCCGACCGGAATACAATGGATCAGAGGTTAAAGCAACTACTAAGCTCATTGAAATTAGCTGAAACGAAATTATCTGAAAGTGAAAAAACAACAACAGTTAAAGAAAACGAGTTGTTAGCTAAAATTACTTTACTAGAAAAAGAGAACTTAGCTAAAACGAAAACATTTGAAGCAAATAAAGCTTCGGAGGAAAACCTTCAAAAACAATTAGCTGAAAAAAACACAGAAGTTGAGCAATTAAGAAGTACCATTGCTGAAACGCAAGAAACAGCAAAAGCGATCGAAGCTACAGTGACAAAATCTGAAGATTCGTTGAAGAGCTTTGAAGAACTATTAACCACTGCAGAAAAACAAATTGCAGAAAAAGATAAAAGAATTCAAGAACTGACAGCTGCCCAAGAAGCCGGTAATTCCCAACTACTGAGCTTACAAGGCGAATATGATTCGCTAGATTCTAAATACCAAAAATTATTACTCCCTGCGCGTTCTTCCAAGGGTAAATATGTTGCTAGTGTCACTTACAAAAAAGTTGGTGGTAAACGCGTGATTCGTTTTAAATCTAATCCTAAAGGATCTTACAAAACAGTTACCCAACAACAGTTGGCAAAAGGTCTGGAAGCGTTGAAAAAGAAACATAAAAAAGATCTTTATGTGAAAGTGGTAATACCTAAAAACAGTGGTCTTTCGTATAATGAAGCGTGGCGTTTTACAATTAATCTACAACGTAAATACGATTATTATTACAACGATTGATTACCTTAAAACCCCTTAAAAGTAGGGGGGTGTGTTTGACATACTTCGACTAAGCTCAGTACAAGTGCTCAAAAGAACTGACTTGTTTATTATTTATCTGACCAAACAGCATATTCATTGTCATTTAAGTCTTTAAAATGAAAGCGTCGACCACCAGGAAAGTCGAATATCGCTTGGCTAATTACACCACCATTCGCTTTAATTTTTGTCTGAGTTTGTTCTAAAGTATCACTAAAAAAAACGATTAATGCACTGCCGGAGTCGGCAGAAACCACGTTGTCAGATTTAAAAAAGCCTCCATCCAAACCTTCGTTTTCAAAGGCAGTATATTCTGAACCATAGTCAGTAAAAGACCAATTAAACACAGCGGAAAAAAAGGTTTTTGCTTTTTCTAAATCCTTCGCTGGAAATTCAACATAATTAATTTTTTCGTGCTGATGCATTTTAAATTAAACCTCTATTGTAAGTTTATAATCATGTCCTATGATAAAGCTAAAATACCTTAAAAAACAAAACTTTGATATGATGCGTATTTGCAATATTTCATTTAATCTGCCATTTATGCGTTTATTTTATGTTCTCTCTTTGGGACTTCTCCTCGTTTTTTTTGCTATTCATCCTAATGACTTAAAAGCTGATACGAATTTTTGCCAAGATCAAGATTCTGTCGATGTCCTTTTCTGCAAGGATTTTCAAAGTCATAGCACAGGTTTATATACCTCTAATCAGTTAAAAAATGATTGGCCAAACTTACAAAGCTTAAGCACAAAATTTCCTGTATTTAACCTAGGAATAACGCAAAAACGAGTTGCTATTGAAAACCTAAAAGGCAATTCGATGCTCAAAATTCTTTATCCTAAAGATAGCTATGGTCCATGGATGACGGGTGCAACATGGAAAATGCAACTCCCAGGATTAGCATCAAAACAATCTTATGAACATATTTCTTTAGAATACAAAGTTATGTTTAAAGAAGGCTTTTTGTATGATCGTGAAGGACTTTTTGGCGGCAAACTACCCGGTTTAATGGGGGGTGAAAATATTAGTGGTGGCAAGATTGCTGATGGCCGTAATGGTTGGACATCACGTTTAATGTGGGGGCAATTAGGTCGAGGTTTAGGCTATATCTACTACCCAGATATGAAGAATGACGAATACAACCAAAAGGCCTGCCCGCATTATGGTTTAAATCATGAACTGTGTGTCATTAAACGCAATAAGTACTTCACCTTTGATACCAATAGCGAACGAAAATGTATTTCAGAATGGGCAAGAGAAGAATTTGAATTTAGGTTTAAAACCGAGCAATTGTATAAAATCAAACAGCAATTGAAAATGAATACTCTGCCTGAAAACGAGACAGGTAGTGACATTAAAGAGGGTAATCGTGATGGGCAAATGAGAATTTGGCTCGATGATAAACTGGTATTGGAATGTAACAATATTCGTTTCCGTGATATTCCAGAACTTGGTATCGACTCCTTGCTCTTCAGTACCTTCTTCGGTGGCAATACCCCAGAAAGCTCAGCACATCCACACGATGAATTTATATATTTTGATGATTTTATTATT
>CALJIH010000161.1 GCA_937974135.1 uncultured Cocleimonas sp.
TCTTTATTTAAATTAAAGTCTGAAAATGACAAAGTTTCTTCCCACCGTTTTTCAACGGGTATTAGGCAATATGAAAATTCATAGTGTGATTATTCAATAGTATTGTGATAAATCGCTTAGATATATTTAGAATATTTTTAGCCTAAAATTTCATTATGTTTGAAATATACAGCCTTTGAATCGGCTTATTATTAGGATACCAAGTCCCCGTCTCATAATAAAAATTGTTATAAAGAATATTATTTTGAAACTATGTTAGGTATCAAACATCTTTAAGATGTAGGTATATGCAGTATTTACTGGTTTGTAACGAAAGATGACACTGCGCTTGATTTGAAATCTATAACATCTATCTATCATAGTCAAGTTATTGGGGCTAAGAGGCTGGATAAAGCCCCGTTAATCAAGGTTTTAATGATAAAACATGGTTTATGATGCTAAGGTTTTTCGCCAATCCTTTTCTTCCTCTCTTAAAGTCAAGACTTCAACACCATCGCTTGTACAATATAGCGTATGTTCCCATTGCGCAGAATATTTATGATCTTTGGTTATTACCGTCCAATTATCGGGCAAGGTTTTTATATGACGTTTACCTTGATTTATCATTGGTTCGATCGTAAAAGTCATACCTTCTTCGATGGTAACACCCGTATCTGGTTTGCCATAATGTAGTACCTGTGGTTCTTCATGGAACTTTTCGCCAATACCGTGCCCACAATACTCGCGCACTACAGAATAATGAGCAGCTTCCGAAAAAGTTTGGATGGCGTGCCCTATATCTCCCAATTTTACACCCGGTTTAACCATATTGATGCCAATATACATTGCTTTTTGAGCAACCTCACACAAACGCTTTGTCGCTGGATTGGGTTTACCAACGATAAACATCTTACTAGTATCACCATGAAATCCATCTTTTATCACAGTAATATCAATATTGATGATATCGCCTTTTTTTAATTTCTTTTCAGCAGGAATGCCATGACAGACAACATGGTTTACCGAGGTACAAATAGACTTGGGAAAACCATGATAATCTAGCGGTGCTGGAATAGCTTTTTGGGTCTCAACGATATAGTTATGACAAATTTGATCTAATTCATTAGTAGTCACTCCAGCTACCACGTGTGGTCCGATCATATCTAAAACTTCCGCGGCAAGTCTTCCTGCAACGCGCATTTTTTCTATTTGTTCTGGTGTTTTTATACTAATTGCCATGTCTAACGTTTACATCTTAAATTTTTTATTGGGAGATAGATTATGCCGTGTTTCGAAACAGAAGCGAAACAGTTTGTTACATCATTGTGTTTATGGTATAAAGTGCGCCGCGTTGAATTTGCTAGCTTTTAAGTTTTAGCAACAAAACTGCGAAAATAATGGAGTAAGCAATGGTGTTTACTTCAAATTCACACACATATCGATAAGGTATTGCAGGGTGCTTGTTTTTCTTTATAAGAATTACAGGTTGTTTTACTGGATATGTGGAGGCCTAACCCAGAGGAAAAATCTATGGCTAAAGTAAGCATGCGCCAAATGCTGGAAGCAGGTGTTCATTTCGGACATCAAACCCGCTATTGGAACCCAAAAATGGCACCTTATATCTTTGGTGACCGTAATAAAATTCATATCATTAATCTTGAGCAAACACTTCCTATGTTTAACGATGCGTTAAACTTTGCAGGTAAAATCGCTGCAAAAGGTGGCAAGGTTATGTTCGTAGGCACAAAACGTGCAGCACAAACGGCAATTCGTGAAGAAGCTACGCGTTGTAAAATGCCTTTCGTTGACCAACGTTGGTTGGGCGGTATGCTCACTAACTACAAGACCATCAAACAGTCTGTACGTCGTATGCAAGAAATCGAAAAGATGGAAGCTGACGGAACTATCAATCGTGGTGGTAAGAAAGAAGCATTAATGCTAACCCGTGAACTTGAGAAGCTAAACAAAGGTTTAGGCGGAATCAAAGACATGCGCTCTCTTCCTGATGCACTATTCATTGTGGATGTTGGACATGAAAGCATTGCTGTTAAAGAAGCAAAAACACTAGGAATTCCAGTAATCGGTGTTGTTGATACAAACAACAGTGCTGAAAACGTAGATTATGTTATTCCTGATAACGATGATGCGATTCGCGCCATCCAACTCTACACATCTGCCATTGCAGATTCAGTGGTTGAAGGTCATCTAGCGGCTGCTACGAATGCCGAAGAAATGGCTGCAGCTGCTCCAAAGCCAAAGGCCGCTCCTAAGAAAGCAGCAGCAAAACCTGAAGCTAAAGTAACTAAGAAAGAATCGCCTAAGGCAGAAGCTGCGCCAGCAACTGAAGAGGAAGCTCCTGCTAAAGAAGAAGCTACTCCTGCTAAAGAAAAAGCACCAGCTAAAAAAGCTGCCGAGAAAAAAGAAGAAACTCCTAAAAAGAAGGCTGCTCCTAAAAAAGCTGCAGCAAAATCAAAAGATGCTGATGATCTAAAGAAAATCGAAGGTATTGGACCAAAGATTGCTGAAGTATTAGCAGAAAATGGTGTTTCAACATATGCTGCTCTGGCAAAAATGGATCGTGATGCAGTTAAGGCTATCTTAGACACAGTATCTACACTGAAATCTAAAGAACCTAAAACTTGGCCACAACAAGCTGCATTAGCGGCGGATGGCAAGTGGGAAGAGCTTGAAAAGTTACAAGATGAATTGATGGGTGGCGTATAAAGCCCTTTAACTTGTTAATGGTATTGTTTTTAACGGATACCAAACAACACTTTGTTTGAATTTCAAGAATGCCTTTTTAAAAGGCATTCTTGCTTAATTATTCTGAGGAATTAGACATGGCTATTACAGCTAGTATGGTAAAAGAACTCCGTGAGCGCACTGGTGCTGGCATGATGGAGTGTAAAAAGATGCTTACCGAAACTAACGGTGACATGGAAGCAGCAATCGACACAATGCGCAAATCTGGTGCAGCTAAAGCTGATAAGAAAGCTGGACGTGTTGCAGCTGAAGGTAAAGTAGTTATTACTGTTTCAGATGATGGCAAAGAAGCTTCAATAATAGAAGTAAATTGTGAAACAGACTTTGTTGCTAAAGACGAAAGCTTTGTTGGCTTTGTTACCGCAGCAGGTGCAAGCGTGTTAGCCGACAAACCAGCTGATGTTGCTGCATTATCTGCATTGCCTTTAGAATCTGGTGAAACAGTTGAAGAAACTCGCGCAAACTTAGTTGCTAAGATCGGCGAGAATATGCAAGTACGTCGTTTCGAAATTCTTTCATCTGAAGGTCAAGTATGTGCATACAGCCATGGTGTTCGTATTGGGGTTGCGGTAGCAATTACAGGCGGCGATGAATCATTAGGAAAAGACGTTGCCATGCACATCGCGGCAAGTCGTCCTCAATGTGTATCAGAGGACCAAGTTCCAGCTGAATTACTTGAAAAAGAAAAAGAGATTCTTATTGCACAAGCTGAAGGAAGCGGTAAGCCAATGGAAATCATCGAAAAGATGGTTGAAGGGCGTATGCGTAAGTACCTATCTGAGATAACACTTGTGGGCCAACCTTTTGTTAAAGACCCTGATCAAACAGTAGGTCAACTATTAAAAGCTGCTGGCGCTGAAGTCACTGCATTCACCCGTTACGAAGTAGGCGAAGGCATAGAAAAGAAACAGGAAGACTTTGCTGCTGAAGTTATGGCACAGGTTAAAGGTAGTTAATAATAATTTTTATTCTAACTATTCAAAAAGGAGCGTTAATCGCTCCTTTTTTTTGCCTATGATTTAAACAACTACATCGTTTAAAAGTATCTAGCCTTGCCTAAATTCTATTTACCTTTTCAGAAAACGAAAAGGTAATATCATTCAAAAGTGGGGGGGTGTCTTTTTTACCTTACTAAACAGTTAAAAAAGACACCCCCCTACTTTTTGCCGTTCTTAAGCTAATCATGAATAAAATCTGTTTATTTTTTGCAAAAATTCATCATGGTAAGTGACTAAATAATTGTGTAGTCTATGCAAAAATTAAATGGAGCCAATAATGAGCCAACAGTATAAAAGAATCTTACTTAAACTTAGTGGTGAAGCCCTAATGGGACAGTATGATTTTGGTTACGATGCTGATATTTTGACTCAAACTGCTTCAGAAGTTGTCAAACAACATCGCTCAGGCACACAAATTGCGCTTGTCATCGGTGGCGGAAATATTTTTAGAGGTGCTGGATTAGCGCAAGCTGGAATAGATCGGGTAAGCGCTGATCAAATGGGGATGCTCGCTACTGTGATGAATGCTCTTGCGGTAAAGGATGCGATCAACAAACTTGGCGTTAACTGTCGCGTTATGTCAGCATTAAAAATTGATCAGCTTGGCGAAGAATTTTCTGCGTTAAAAGCACGAGAATATTTAGATGAAGGCAACATTGTTATTTTTGCCGCTGGAACAGGAAATCCTTATTTCACAACTGACAGTGCCGCAAGTTTAAGAGCTGTAGAAATTCAGGCAGATTTATTACTAAAAGCAACAAAGGTAGATGGCATATACGATTCTGATCCAATGAAAAATCCAGATGCTAAACGATATGATACCTTGAGTTTTGATGAGGCAGTAAGCAAAGAGTTAGGTGTTATGGATTTAACCGCAATGGTATTATGCCGTGAAAACAATATGCCGCTATGCGTCTTTAATATGTTTGAAAAAGGTAATTTAGAGAAAATTATCAATGGCGACAAACAAGCTGGCACATTAGTTTTCGTGTAATTTTATATTGTAAATCAATAAATTAAGTAAAGATCAGGTAGGAATAAAATGGTTAACGACATTATCAAAGATGCTGAAACAAGAATGAAAAAGAGCATCGATTCATTGCGAACCGAATTAGCGAAAGTCAGAACAGGACGTGCTCATCCAAGTTTATTAGAACACATCGTGGTCGATTATTATGGTGCTGAGACACCACTGAGCCAAGTAGCTAGCATTGGTGTTGAAGATGCGAGAACATTAACTGTTACACCATGGGAGAGACCTATGGTTCAAGCTGTAGAAAAAGCGATCATGAATTCTGATTTAGGACTCAACCCAAATTCAGCTGGCACTGTCATTCGAATTCCAATGCCTCAATTAACCGAAGAACGGAGACGTGATTTGGTTAAAGTAGTTAAAGGCGAGGGTGAAAATTGTAAAATTGCCATTCGAAACATTCGTCGAGATGCAAATTCTGATTTCAAAATGTTAGAAAAAGAAAAAGAGATTTCAGAAGATGCCCAACGAAATGCTGAAGATGACATTCAAAAATTAACAGATAAACATGTCTCTGAAATTGATGAAGTTGTTGCTGTTAAAGAAGAGGACTTAATGAAAGTTTAATGACTTTCTTTATAGTTTGAAATGAATCAAGAATTTAAAATACCTAGCCATATAGCGATAGTTATGGATGGCAATGGCCGCTGGGCTCGTGCTAAAAACCGCCCGCGCTTTATGGGCCATAAAAAAGGGGTAGAAGCAGTACGAGAAATTGTTAAAACCTGTTTTGAGCTAAATGTAGAGTGTTTGAGCTTATTTGCATTTAGCAGTGAAAATTGGAAACGACCAGAAGAAGAAATTAAACATTTAATGGGTTTGTTTATGCTAGCGCTTGATCGTGAAGCTAAAGCACTTGCAAAAAATAATGTACAACTAAAAGTTGTTGGAGATCTCAGTTCTTTTTCAGAAAAACTTCAAGCTAAAATTAAACAAGTTGAGGAACTAACCGCCCAAAGTACGGGTCTGAAATTAATCGTTGCTGCTAACTATGGTGGTCGTTGGGATATTACTCAAGCAACCCAAAAACTAGCGCTTAAAATTGAGTCAGGTGAGATTAAACCTGACTCAATATCTGAAGAAGATATAACAAAATCAGTAACTACAGCAGGTATACCTGATCCTGATCTATTCATCAGAACAGGGGGCGAAAAACGTATAAGTAACTTCTTAATTTGGCAGATGGCGTATGCCGAGCTATATTTTACAGATATACTTTGGCCTGATTTTAATGCTGAACATTTAAAAACCGCAATACAAGATTACTCATCTCGCCAAAGACGTTTTGGTAAGACGAGTGAACAAGTAATGGCTGCAGAGGGTAAGTGACATGACCGAGAGTTTGAAGAAAAGAATTATTACTGCATTTTTTCTAATAATTGCAGCATTTATATGTATTCTTTTATTCCCGACTCCTTGGTTTGCCATTACAGCTCTAATTTTAATTGTAAGCATTGGAGGAATGGAATGGGCTAACCTAGTAGCACTTAAAGATTTAAAACAAGTAGCTTATGTTGGGTTGATGCTTTTACTTGCCTATTTCGCCTATAAATCCGAAACCCTTAGTTGGTTTTTTGTAACCCTAGGATTTTTCTGGTGGTTTATTAATCTCTTCATGTTATTTAGATACAAACAAGATACAAAACACTATAAAAATAATCCATTTATGCTCAGATTAGCAGGTCTTTTTGTCATTCTTTCTGCCTGGAGTGCTGCAATAATTCTTCATACACATAGTCCTTATTTGATCCTATTTCTAGTATTACTAGTCGCTGCTGCTGACAGCGGTGCGTACTTTGCTGGAAAAGCATTTGGTAAAAATAAACTAGTACCGCAAATTAGCCCTGGCAAAACCAGAGAAGGCTTATTCGGAGGCTTTATAGCCGCAATTATTGTTGCTTTTGTTAGCGCATCATTATTCGGCTTAGAAAAAGGCTTTTTTAGTAGTTTTATCTACTTATCAGCCATCGTTGCTCTTATCTCTGTCGTCGGAGATCTTTTTATAAGCCTTATCAAACGCGAAGCTGGTGCCAAAGATTCAGGAAGCATCTTACCTGGGCACGGCGGTATTTTAGATCGTGTTGATGGTTTGTTAGCGACATTGCCCTTATTCGCGCTTGGTATTAGTTGGGCCGCTATTCAAATATGAGCCAGTCCAAGGGTATTTGTATACTTGGATCAACCGGGACAATTGGGGTTAATACACTTGATGTAATATCAAGAAATAACGAGAATTTTCACGTTGTTGCTTTAACTGCGAACACTAACGACGAAAAATTAAAAGAGCAGTGCCTTAAATATCAACCTGATTATGCGGTTATGGTAGATGAGGATAAAGCGGAACGATTACAGAAAACGCTATCTAAACATGCTTGCGAAACGCATGTTATATCTGGTAAAAAATCCCTAGAATTTGTAGCAAGCCACCATTCTGTTGATTATGTTATGGCTGCCATAGTTGGTGCGGCAGGTTTATTGCCTAACTTAGCTGCGGCAAAAGCGGGAAAGAGAGTGATGCTAGCCAATAAAGAATCGTTGGTAATGTCCGGTCAATTATTCATGGATACTATTTCTCAAAATGGTGCTGAATTATTACCAATTGACAGTGAGCATAATGCCATTTTTCAAGCAATGCCCTTACCTCTTGATGGTGTTCAACAGAAAAAAGGAGTCACTAAGATTTTGCTAACAGGTTCTGGGGGACCATTTCGTGAAAAATCTACTGATAGCCTAAAAGACGTCACTCCAGAGCAAGCAATTGCTCATCCTAATTGGGTGATGGGGAAAAAAATCTCTGTTGACTCGGCCACAATGATGAATAAGGGACTAGAAGTGATTGAAGCTTGTTGGCTGTTTGATGTATCGGTTGATCAAATTCAAGTGGTGATTCATCCGCAAAGCATTATTCACTCGATGGTTTCATATGTAGACGGCTCCGTTATAGCACAATTAGGCAATCCTGATATGAGGACACCAATTGCTTATTCACTAGGATACCCTGAACGAATCGAAGCAGGAGTAAAACAACTCGATATTTTTGATGCGGCGCGAATGGATTTTGAAAAACCTGATTTCGATCGATATAGATGCTTACAACTTGCAATTGATGCGCACAAATCAGGTGGATTCGCCAGCATAGCCTTAAATGCGGCTAATGAAATTGCTGTTGATGCCTTTTTGAATAAACAAATAAGGTTTACCGATATTCCACTAATTATTGAGAAGTCACTAGAACAAGTCACATCGGGGACACCTAACAAAATAGATGATATACTTGATCAAGATTTAAGCAGTCGTAATTTTGCAAATAATTACATCATTGCTAATTTAAATTACTAATATTATTTTTCGCTTATTAAGTAATAAAATTTGGCAGTTTATCGGAAACTATTCGCATAATTCACTGACTAAAGATACAAATACATCTAATAAAAAATTAAGTAAAAATATCATCTTATGAGCATTTTAATCTCGGTCATTTCCTTCCTAGTAGCAATCGCTATTCTTGTTGGTATCCATGAATTTGGACATTTTTGGGTAGCACGAAAATTAGGCATAAAAATTATTCGGTTTGCTATTGGTTTTGGTAAACCAATTTGGACCTATAAATCTAAAGACCAAGATAAAACAGAATACGTCCTAGCAGCAATACCGATGGGCGGTTATGTGAAAATGCTCGATGAGCGCGAGGGTGATGTAGATGAAAACGAAAAACATCGCGCTTTTAATACACAACCTGTTTGGAAACGTTTTTTAGTTGTCCTCGCTGGCCCAATGTTTAACTTTTTCTTTGCAATAGCGGCGTTTGCAGCAATACAGATGATAGGTGTAGAGTCTATCAAGCCTTATCTGGGTGGTATCCAGAAAGGAACGGTTGCCGAACAAGCAGGCTTTCAAGATAAAGATTTAGTAACTGCAATTAACGACATTGAAACAAACTCAATGCAACAAGTACGTTTAACGCTACTCAATGAATATCTTAAGAATCCAAAATTAAATATTCATGTTACGACTAATTCGGGCAATCAAACCACTAGAGAACTAGATTTATCTGAGACTTTATTACTCTCTGACGAAAAAGACTACTTTAGTAAAACTGGAATGGGTTTTTGGCAACCTCCGCATACGACCTTCATTAATTCCGTTTTACCAGATAGACCTGCAGATAAAGCTGGCTTAAAAGCAAATGATGAAGTAGTGAGCGTTGATGGTAATAAAGTTGTTTCAACTAATTACTTTTCTGAATATATAAATGCCAACCCAGGAAAATCGATTGAAATCGTTGTAAAACGTAATGGCTCAAATCAAACATTATCCATGGTTCCACAATTAATGGACATAGATGGACAAAAGCGTGTGCTTATAGGTGTAGGTTTAGCAAGAAAATTTGACGAAAAGGCTGTTGAAGACTTATTCTTTATTAAAGAAGCACCCTTCTTTGAGGCATTAAAATTAGGAGTCATTGAAACATGGGATATGTCTATAATGACCTTGAAAGTAATGGGGCGCTTAATTACAGGGGAAGCTTCACTTAAAAATATTTCAGGACCTATAACCATAGCTAATTATGCGGGAAAAAGCGCGTTGATCGGTTTTTCTGCCTTTCTCACCCTATTAGCTATTGTTAGTTTGAGTCTAGGGGTGCTAAATTTGTTACCAATACCCATGTTAGACGGAGGACATTTAATGTACTACGTCATCGAATTGGTCAAAGGAAGTCCTGTTTCAGAAAGGGTTGAAGCTGTTGGAATGCGCATAGGGATGAGTGTGGTAGGCGTTCTAATGGTTGTCGCTTTGTATAATGATATAGGTAGGCTTATAAATTAATCTTCACTTATAAAGGTTAATTGGGCTTATAAAAATAACAAGACCAGGTAAAAACATGAAAAAACATATAATCCAAACCTCAATGGCAGGGTGTCTGTTTGCGCTTAGCCATGGTGCATGGGCTGATAGTTTTATTTTAAGCGATGTTCAAGTTAGCGGCTTAGAAAGAATTACCGCAGGTACAGTCTTGAGCAACGTTCCTGTTGGTGTTGGTGACAAATTCGATGACCGCATGACAGCCAACCTTGTTAGGTCACTATATAAAACTGGTTTTTTTGAGGATGTAAAAATTTCCCGTCGTGGAAATGTCTTACTGGTTAAAGTCAAAGAGCGTGCAGCGATTGGTGATGTTGCGGTATCTGGAAACAAAGCAATCAAGACACCTGATCTAATGAATGCACTTAAACGTGCAGGCATCGCCAAAGGTCGTCCACTTGATAAATCAGCATTAAATAAAATTGAACAAGAAATAAAGCAGCAATACCTTGCAAATGGTAACTATTCTGCCGATGTAGCCACAAAAATAGAAAAGCTCCCAAGAAATCGTGTTGCTCTAAAGATTAATGTTAAAGAAGGTTCAGTTGCTCGTATTAAGCGAGTAAATATCAGTGGTAACAAAGCTTATCCAGAAGCAACTTTAAGAAAGCTTTTAGAATCTGGTTCTAAAAGTAAATTTTCTTTCTTCAGCAAGCGTGATAAATACGCAAAGGAAAAGCTTGTAGGTGATATCGATAAGCTTACATCTTTCTATCGCGATAGAGGCTATTTAAATTTTGAAGTAATTTCTTCACAAGTCTCATTATCTAAAGATAAGAAATCCGTTGTTGTTAATATCAACATTAGAGAAGGCGACCAATATCGCGTAGGTAAAGTAAAAATTGCGGGAAATAGTGGTCTTTCACAAAAAGAAGCGGCAAAACTAGTTACCCTTAAAGAAGGGCAGGTTTTCTCTCAAACGCAATTAACCAAAATGCGAAAGAATATTAAAGAGAGACTTGGAAAAGACGGTTTTGCATTTTCTCGCATTGGTATTACTCCTCAAATTGATAATGTTAACAAACGTGTTAACTTAGTCTTTAACACCGATAAAGGCCAAAGAACTTACGTACGCAGAATCAATATACGCGGAAATTTCAGAACAAAAGACGAAGTATTCCGTCGAGAAATGCGTCAATTGGAAAGCTCATTTTTATCGAAAGAAAAAGTTGACCAATCCAAAAAACGTATTCAACGTTTACCCTTTGTATCTAATGTGAAAATCAACACTTCACCAGTAGCAGGTAGAAGTGATCAGGTTGATTTGGATGTGATTGTCAGCGAACAGTCTTCAAATCAATTTAATGCAGGTTTAGGTTTTTCTCAAAGTAACGGTCTGCTATTCAATCTTGGATTATCTCAAAACAACTTCCTTGGTACAGGTAAAAGCTTATCCGTTAGTGGCGAAAGAAGCGACTCAACGAATAGATTTAGACTTAGTTATAACAATCCATACCATACTGTTAATGGCGTAGGTCGCGGTTTTAATCTTTTCTATGAAGAAAATGATGCTGATGAAGATGATGTATCGGATTACAGCAGTAATACCTTTGGCGGGGATATTAACTACACCATTCCTCTTACAGAAGATAACTCTTTACGGTTCAGCCTTGGTGGCGAACATCGCGAGATCATAACTACTGAAAACACACCTGATGATATTAGAGAGTTTATTGCTAGAAACGGTGATACCTACAATAATATATTAGGTAAAGTAAGTTACATCCACGATACAAGAGATCGCTTTTTATTCCCTACCGATGGCGGACGTCATAGTATCGCTCTAGAAGTAGGTCTTCCTGGTAGTGATTTAGAATATTATAAATTAGATTATAGAGGCGCCTCTTATTTCCCAATTAATGAGAAGGTAACGTTTGCATTCAAAAGTAGGCTAGCAACAGGTGATGGTTTTGGTGATACAGATGAATTGCCATTTTTCGAAAGATTCTATTCTGGTGGTATTTCATCAGTTAGAGGTTTTGAAAATAATAGTCTAGGTCCAAGAGACTCAAATGGCGACTCATCTGGTGGTGATTTTGTGGTTAATGCAAAGGCAGAGCTACTATTCCCAATGCCATTCGCTAGCAATCTAGAAAATGTCCGAATGAGCGCCTTTATTGATGCTGGTAATGTTTACGACAACATCGATTCTTTTGAAGCAGATGATATTCGCTATTCTGCAGGACTATCTGCAACATGGATATCACCTCTAGGGCCATTCACGTTAAGTTACGCTAAAGCACTTAATGCAGAAGATGGCGATGAAGAACAAAAAGTACAATTTACCATTGGTACTAGCTTCTAATAAGAAGAGTAATTAAGTTAGTCTATCTCTTTATAGATCACTGTAAAAATAGACGCTTAACGAGTACAATCTGTCTCATGCAAAAAGACAGCAATTACAAAATTAAAAGCAAAGGATATAAGCAAACACTGTTTATTTTCTTTGCTTTTTTTTTGCTAACAACAATCCATATTAAAGCATTAGCTAACGACTCCGTCTCTGTGGGTGTGGTAAATGTCACTTTTTTAATGGAAAACTCACCACAGTCTGAGATAGCCAGTGATAAGTTAAAGAGCAAATTCTCACCTCAAGAGAAAAAACTTGCGGCCGAACTTGAAGAAATCAATGCCATTGAGTTAGAACTAAATGAGATTAAGACCGCTAAAAAATCATTAACACTACAAAGACAAAAAGAAAGAGAATTAAGAACCTTAAAGAGAGTGCGTAGTCGTGCCCTACAAGATTTTAGAGAAGAATTACGGTTCGCAAGAGACCTTGCTTTAGATGAAGTTCAAAAAGAAGTTTTTAAAGCTATCGCTGAAGTAAGAAAACAGCAGAACATTGATATCATTCTTCAGGACTATGTCTCTGCTAGTAAAAAAGTAGACATCACCCCAGCCGTTTTAGAATATTTACAACAAAAAGTAGGTGAATCTACTGAAACAAACGCATCAACCACTAAAAATTAATCATGCGTACACTCGAACAACTAGCTGTTTTAACGGATTCTTCGTTTTCTGGTAATAAAGATACAAAGATTCATTCGGTTGCAGACCTAAAAGAAGCATCTGAAGGACAAATAAGTTTCGTTAATAATAATAAATACTTAAAACATCTAGAAACAAGCAATGCATCTGCGGTGATCGTTACTCATGAAATAGCAAAAAGTTTTAAAGGCAATATTCTGATTAATGAAAATCCATATATGGCCGTTGCTCATGTGATAGAAATTTTACATGCTGAACCAAAGCCGAAAGCTGTTATTCATAAAAGTGCGTCAATTGACGAAAGTGCCGTAGTACATGAATCTGCATCTATTGGCCCAAATGTAGTGATTGATGAAAAAGTAGAGATTCAAGCAGGCGTTATCGTTGAAGCTGGGTGTTTTATAGGCAAAAACTCTATATTAAAAAAAGGTATCCACCTTTACCCAAATGTAACGGTCTACAAAGATACGATTATTGGAGAAAACACCATTGTTCATGCTGCTGCTACTTTAGGGGCAGATGGTTTTGGTTTTGCTCCAACTCCAGAAAAACAATGGTTTAAGATTTTACAAATAGGTAATTTAATTATCGGTGATGACGTCGAAGTTGGCGCAAACACAACTATCGATAGAGCCACTTTAGGTAGCACAAAGATAAATAATGGCGTTAAATTAGACAACCATATCCATATTGGACACAATGTCACCATCGGGGAACACACGGTTATGGCAGCGGGCACCGTCGTTGGTGGAAGTACTTCCATAGGCAAACGCTGTCAAATTGGTGGTGCCTCGGCGTTATCAGGGCATATAGTAATCGCAGATGATGTTATCCTTACTGGAAGAAGCATGGTGACTAACTCGGTTAAATTAGCAGGAGTATATTCATCTGGAATAGCTTTAGATGAAAATAAAAAATGGCGCAAAAATGCGGCACGCTTTAGAAAACTTGACGATTTAGCTAAAAAAGTGAAAAACTTAGAAAAAAAGCTAAACGAGAAATAATATGGCGAGAGATAATAATACTAACGAAACAATTATGGACGTTAACGACATCAGTCGTTTTCTTGCCCATCGCTACCCTTTTTTACTGGTTGATAAAGTTACACAACTCACAACTGGTGAGTCGATAACAGCCATTAAAAACGTCACTATCAATGAGCCTTTCTTTACCGGTCATTTTCCAGGTCAGCCAATAATGCCGGGTGTTTTAATTATCGAAGCGATGGCGCAAACAACCGGTCTTTTAGGTTTTCGTACCCTAGGTGATGAGCCACGTCCCGATTTACTCTTTGTACTCGCTGGTGTTGATAAGGCTAAGTTTAGACAACAAGTCGTCCCTGGTGATCAGCTAGTATTAAGCGCCGAAATATTACGCCATAAAGGAAATGTTTGGATTTACGATTCAAAAGCACATGTTGACGGCAAACTTGTGGCCTCAGCTGAAATAAAATGTGTAGCCACAAACGTTGAAGAGAACCTTTAGTCAATGGAAAAGATAGAATGAGTATCCATGCCACGGCCGTTATTGATGCTAAAGCCGAAATTGCCAATGATGTTACGATCTCTCCCTACGCGGTTATCGGACCTGATGTTAAAATTGACAGTGGAACATGGGTTGGCCCACATGCCGTAATCGAAGGACCCACAACAATTGGTAAAGATAACAAAATATTCCAATTTGCATCGGTAGGCGCAGAACCTCAAGATAAAAAATACAAAGGCGAGCCGACCACACTCACCATTGGTGACCGCAATGTCATACGTGAAAGTTGCACCATTAATCGTGGCACTGCTCAAGATATCGGCACCACCACAATTGGTAGCGATAACTGGATCATGGCATACGTTCACATCGCGCATGATTGCATTGTTGGCAATAACACCATATTTGCGAATAATGCGACGTTGGCCGGGCACGTAACTATTCATGATTATGCGATCTTAGGTGGTTTCACGTTAGTGCATCAATTTTGCCACGTTGGTGAATACGCATTCACAGGTATGGGTACTGCATTGGCAAAAGACCTGCCCCCTTATGTAATGGCGATGGGCGCCCCTGCAATTCCGCGCGGAATCAATTCTGAAGGCTTAAAACGCCATGGCTTTAAGGATGATGAACGCAAACAGATCAAAGATGCCTACAAAACCCTATACCGCAATAACAGAACCCTAGAAGAAGCCGTAAGCCTATTATCTGAAAGCGAAAATGAATACGTTAAGCTACTGGCTGATTTTTGCAAACGAAGCCAATCAGGCAGAAGAATCATTCGCTAAACGCAAAAAATGACACCCCCCTACTTTTACGGCATTTTGAGGTAAAAAAACCGCGATTATGGATAATTCTGATATTAAAATCGCAATCATTGCTGGAGAAGTATCAGGTGATATTTTGGGTAGCCGTTTAATTACCTCCTTAAAAAAGCATTATCCAAACGCAACCTTCGAAGGAATCGCCGGACCTGAGATGCAAGCAGTAGGCTGCGAATCATTGCATCCTATGGAACGTCTCTCCATCATGGGCTTTACTGAAGCACTACCTCGATTATTTGAGTTACTAAAAATACGAAAAACACTGATCAAACGCTGGAAAAAGACACCCCCCCACTTTTTCGTGGGTATTGATGCTCCAGACTTTAATTTAAACGTTGAAAAAGTACTGCATCAAGCAGGAATCCCCAGTATTCACTATGTAAGTCCGTCTGTATGGGCATGGCGAGAAAGCCGTGTTGAAAAAATGAAAGGCAGTATGGATCTCATGCTGACATTATTTCCATTTGAAGTCGACTTCTACAAAAAACACAACATTCCTGCAACATTCTGTGGCCATCCTTTGGCTGATGAAATTCCCTTTGATTCTGACCCTGTCAGCGCACGCACCGAGCTAGATCTTCCGCATGATCAATTCATCCTTGCGGTACTTCCAGGAAGCCGTATGGGAGAAATTAAACGTATCGCACCCGATTTTCTCGCGGGGCTAAAAAAGCTGCACAAACAACACCCAGAGTGGCTATTCGTATCCCCTTTAATAAATAAACAGGTAAAAACGGAATTTGATCAACTAAAAAATAACATTGCACCAGAAGTTCCAATTACCTATATAGATGGTCAATCACGCACAGTCATGCAAGCAGCCGATCAAATCCTGATGGCATCTGGTACTGCGGTATTGGAAGGTATGCTAGTCGGAAGGCCCATGGTTGCTGCATATCGCGTAGCACCTTTAACCGCTAAAATTATTCGTCTATTTGATATGATTAAATCAAAGTACTACACGCTACCAAATAATTTGGCCGACGAATACCTTGTGCCAGAGTTGATACAAGAAGAAATCACCGCAGACAATGTTTTTGATCGTGTAGATAAACAATTTAATCAAGATAAAGCATCGCGACAACAAATGTTAGGTCGCTTCGCTGATATTCATAAGCAATTACGCCAGAATGCCAGTGACAAAGCCGCAGAAGCTTTAGTGACATTGTTAGAGGAAAAAACTGATGAGTGATGATTCAAATAAAGATATGGCGAAATATATTACTGCTGTTGTAAATAGTAATATCCATGACTTCCATGCCGAGCATTTAACTGATGCGCAAATGGAACAATTAAATCCATTGATCAAAAATGCGATATACACGGCTTTACATTCGCTGTTTAAAGAGAATAGAACAGTAGTTGATGATCGATTTGTAGAACTCAATAGTGCCTTGATTCCAGATGATAAAGAAGAACCCATGCTAATAGATGAATATATTGAGTTATTAGATAACTCACCGACAATAAATTAACACTCAAAAGGAAACATAGCGCATGTCAAAACGCTTAGTTGCAGGAATAGATGAAGTCGGTCGCGGGCCTTTAGTCGGTGCAGTGGTAGCTGCCGCTGTTATTTTAAATCCTCATAAATGGATTGATGGCTTAGCTGATTCCAAAAAACTCTCCGAAAAAAAACGGAATGAACTCAATCTTGAGATTCGTGAAAAAGCTCTGTGTTGGTCATTAGGTCGGGCTGAACCTGAAGAGATAGACGAAATCAATATACTTCAAGCCAGCTTATTGGCGATGAAGCGAGCTGTTGAAGGTTTATCCGTAACACCCGATCATTTAAAAATCGATGGAAATAAAGAGATTCCGATGCAAATATCCATGGAAACCATCGTTCAAGGTGATGCCAAAGTCGCCTCAATTAGTGCTGCATCAATCATTGCCAAAGTAGCACGAGATAAAGAAATGGTATTACTGCACGAACAATATCCGGGATATGGCTTTGCCTCACACAAGGGCTACCCCACCAAAACCCATCTCGAAGCGATACAAAAATATGGCTTAATAACTCAACACCGAAAAACCTTTAAACCCTGTAAAAATTGTTTATAGGTTCTAACTTGCGTAAACTATTTAAAAAAGACACCCCCCCACTTTTATCGTGTTTTGAATGATGACATCTAAACCGTTATCTCATACGTAAAACACTCAATCGTATTTTCATAGGTGAAACACATGTCAAAACCAAAACTGATCAGCTTTAACGTCTGCCCATTTGTACAACGCAGCGTTATTTTATTAGAGGAAAAAGGTGTCGATTATGATATTGATTTCATCGATGTTTACGATCCACCCGCATGGTTTTTAGAAATCTCACCAACTGGTAAAGTACCGGTGTTACAAGTAGATGATGAAATACTGTTTGAATCTAACGTAATTGGCGAATACCTCGAAGAGGTTTACGATCCTAAGTTTCACCCTGCAGATGCCTTAACTAAAGCGAAAAATCGTGCATGGATGGAATACACCTCACCACTATATGGTGGCACATTTAATTTGATGATGGCGAAAACCAAAGAAGATGCCGATAAATACATCCAACAAATGCGCGACAGACAAGAAAGCCTGAATGAAATAAAACAGAAGCGTCCTTGGTTTAATGGAGATGATTTTTCCATGGCGGACATTTTTGCAGCGCCATACTTCGTGCGTGTAGAATTCTTCAAAAAGCATTTTAACGTAGATATTCTTGAAGGAAATGCAAACCTGCAAGATTGGTCAGACCGAGTGTTAGCGCGTAATAGCGTGCAAGAATCAATCGTAGAAGGTTTCGATGGCATCATGCTTGATAGAATGAAAGAGAATGGCAGTTACCTTTTAGATAAGCAAAACGTTTAAATAAACATTATTTCTACTTGTTGTTAGCACCTTTTTTCATAACGAAAAAAGCACAATAAAGCCTCATCAAATCTATATTTGATGAGGCTTTATTTATTTCTGTTGAATCGCATATCTACAATCGCTAGGGTTTGTTTTAT
>CALJIH010000162.1 GCA_937974135.1 uncultured Cocleimonas sp.
GATTAAATCCAAAGGCAGTAAAACGGCTATCGTTTGGAATCCTTGGATTGATATCAGTAAAAAGAGTGGTGATTTAACTGATGATGCCTATCAACAATTTGTCTGTATTGAGACAGCTAATGCAGTTGAAGATAAAGTCATCATTGAACCAGATGATTCATTCACGCTTGAAGCTGAATATTCAATTACTGAAGCGTAGGTTTCTCGTCGGCTTGTTGCAGAATCTGTTCGAGATCAGGATCAGCATCGACTTTACCGCCAATCACAATTTCTTCTTCTGTTGCATCGCGAATCGACAGGACTTTAAGTCTGAAAAG
The DNA here is from genome assembly GCA_937974135.1 of uncultured Cocleimonas sp. Lineage (GTDB taxonomy): Bacteria > Pseudomonadota > Gammaproteobacteria > Thiotrichales > Thiotrichaceae > Cocleimonas. The sequence goes on from CALJIH010000162.1 coordinate 318, forward strand.
TACTTCGCGACCACAAAGTGGGTTGTTGCCATCTACTGTTAAGGTCTTATCATCGATGCGTGTCACAAGAAAGTTCTTAGCTTCGCCTTTGTCGTTTTCCATGGTGATGGTTATGCCAATCTCTCGATACTCTTCTGGTACGTTTTCGATAAGATCTGTGAAAACAAGTGACTCGTCACGCTCACCATAAAGTGCTTTAGTATCGATCGGCACTTCGATGACTTCACCTTCTTCATGACCTTCTAGAGCAGCGGTAACATCTGAAGAAAGCACAGGATTTGAAGAACCGTGTACATAACCAATCGGATATTCTACTTTTACTAATACCTCGTTTGATTTTTTGTCGGTGATCTCGTAATTGAGTTCAACTAATTTATTTTCTGAAATTACGTTTGCCATGATCTGAGTATCGAATGAGTAAGATTAAAACAATGATACGCTGAAGATTTTTACTTCACCATCTTCATAGCCTAATACAATTCTGCCTAACCATTCGCCTTCTTGTTTTTTACTTTTTTGGCGAATCAAAACCGTTACATGCTCACCTCGACGTATCGTGCCTAAAATCTCAAAAGCTGGATCGAGGTTTTGCGCTAGTTCGCTTTTGGCAAATTGCTTGCCGATTTCCATTTCGTTCGCGCCTGCGCGTAAGGTCTTAGAAAAGTTTTCGATAAACATGAGATAGTTTTTGTTATTCGAATACTTGATGAGCTTTTCCCACCAAGGACCAGCTATTTCAAATAATTCTTCGTCTGTTTTATCAATAATGTTCATCTGTAGTACTCCAAAAGATTTTTAATCATACTTTTGTTAAAAAAACTGTAACTCAATTTTATAGTTCTCTTAACAAAAGTGCCTTACTTAAGAATCCTCAAGTAAGGCACTGATTTGCTACTTAACTAAAAAGAAAAAACTATGCTTTTGTCTTCTTAGCAGCTGGCTTTTTAGCTGCCGGCTTTTTCTTTGCTGCTGGTTTTTTAGCAGCTGGCTTCTTCGCAGCCGTTTTCTTTTTCGCTGGTTTCTTCTTAGCTGGCTTTTCGTCATCACCGATTAAGTGATAAAGAGGTGCTTTTCTAAGTGAGTACTCACCAGTTTCAGGATTACGACGTGAAACGGTTAGTACATGCCAGTTTTCATCATCAAGCTGCATCTTGTCACCACGGTAGTAGTAACCTGGCCAGCGAGTCTCTTCACGGAAAAGAGTATGTTGAATAACTGATTCAGACGTCAAGATTCTGTGCTTAAGCTCCCATGCGCGAAGTAGCTCATGGATGTCTTTAGCAGCGATTCCGCCGTCCCAATCTTCAGCAAGAAGTCCAAGCTTCTTAAGACCGATGTTCAACAACTTATCGTTTGTCATGTAGTTTACAGTCACACCACCACAGTACTCATCCATCAATTTCTGTAGACGGTCAAGACCTTGACGTGGGTTGATGTAATAAGGATTAACTGTACCCGCAGTGATGTGGTTACGGTAAACCTTGTAAGTTTCTAGAGGCTGATAAATCTGCGTTCTACGCTTTTCGATTTGAGCGTCAGAAATACTGATTCCTTCCGCTTTACCATCGTTTACATATTGAACCGCAGCTTTAGCCGCTAGACGACCTTCTGTAAAAGATCCTGATGAGAATGCGTGAGGCGTTCCACCAACAGCATCACCCGCACCGAATAAACCTTGAACCGTAGTCATACGGTTGTAACCCCAGTAGTACTCTTCTGGTGAAACATCTTCAGGGCCTGAACACCATGCGCCACAACCTGTAGCGTGTGAACCCATTACGTATGGCTCTGATGTTGTTAGCTCAGGGTTTTCGTATTTAGGGTCAACGTCTGTTGCTGCCCAAAGTACTGCCTGACCAACTGTCATTCCCAAGAAGTTGTGCCATCCGATTTCTTCTAGATGCGGATCTTGGAATGCTTCCATAGTTACCATGTGAATCGGACCACGACCAGCGTTAACTTCGCTGATAAATGCATGGTTACGTAAACATGTTGGAATTGGCTCGTGATCGATGTACTTACCTACGATATCTCTTAAGCCAGGGAACCACTTTGATTCATATTCTTCGCCGTTACCGTTTTGCGTGTAAGTCTTAAGGTGTAAGAAGTATGCGCCAACAGGGCCGTAACCATCTTTAAAACGAGCAAGAACGATTTTGTTTTCCATCTGCGTCATTTCAGCACCAGCTTCGATCATAAGACCGTAAGCAGAACCTGATGACCATGGTGCGTACCAAACACGTCCAGCACCTTCACCCACAGAACGTGGCTTGTAGATGTTAGAAGCACCACCAGCACCAACGATAACTGACTTAGATTTAAATACGTGGTAGTTACCTGTACGTACGTTAAATCCTACAGCGCCAGCAACACGATTTTCTTGGTTATCATCCATTAGCAGATGAGTAACACAAATACGGTTGAATACTTTGTCAGCTGATTTCTTCGCAGCTTCCGCAACGATTGGCTTGTATGATTCACCGTGAATCATAATCTGCCATTTACCTTCGCGCTGGTAAGTGCCAGTCTTCTCGTTACGCATGAGTGGAAGTCCCCACTCTTCGAACTGATGCACAGCTGAGTCAACGTGACGAGCCATGTCGAATAATAAATCTTCTCGGACCATACCCATCAAGTCATTACGTGCATAACGAACGTGATCTTCAGGGTTGTTCTCGCCAAAACGCGTACCCATGTAACAGTTGATTGCGTAAAGACCCTGTGCAACAGCACCAGAACGGTCGATGTTTGCTTTTTCAGCAATTACGATTTTCTTGTCTTGGCCCCAGTATCTAGCTTCAAAAGCAGCACCTGTGCCACCTAAACCAGCACCAACAACAAGGACGTCAATATTGTCTTCTGTAATAGTTTCGTAAGCCATTAGTAGTACACTCCTTCTTTCATCACAAGCTTGTTGCTTTCAAGTGTGTGTAATCCGCCTTCGTCAAAACGAACATACTTAGGCTCGTTGAATAGAAGTTGGCTGTCACGCATGCTGTCTGCAGGTGCAGTTTCATCAGCAAGCTGAGGAATACCTTCACCCCATGGCACAGTAGTAATAGGTGCAATTAGATCCCAATCTTTCTTACCGTTACGGAAGATGATTCTCCAAGCGATAACACCTTTTTCTTCGTCACGACGAACACGAACCGAGCTTCCTAGTGGAGCAAAGTCAGCGTAACCACGAACTGAGATAGCGTTATGTGGGCATGCTTTAACACATGAGTAACATTCCCAACACATGTCAGGCTCTATGTTGTAAGCACGTCTGATATCTGTATCGATATGCATGATATCTGAAGGACAAATGTCAACACACTGTCCGCAACCATCACATCGAGTCATATGTACATAAGTAGGCATAAAAATTCTCCTAAGTTAATTTTTAAAATTTATATTAATAGTTGCGAGCAGAACCGCGTCCAATTCCTTTTCCCATGTTTGGTGGGTTTTTACCCATGTAAGTTGGAATGTCTGGGAACATTTTGTGAACTTCAGGGCTCGACAGGTCTGGCATATCAGGTAAACCTTCACGACTACCGTCAGCCCATACTTGTTTCTTTTGGTAAGCCGCCGCTGGCTTGAAGAACATGTGAGCAAACTTAGACCAGATCACACCACCAAATAAAATCGTTGTAGAGATAATGAAAAGTGCGAATAAGATACCCAATGTAGCGCCAAATATTGACCAAAGCACACCGAAAGTGCTCATCGCCAATAATGACAAAATAAACATGTCAGCTCTTGGAGCAATCTTGTGCCAAGGTTTACCTTCTGCCGCGAGATCAACACGGATTCTAAACCAGAACCAATAACCACCAGCCATCAAACTTAGTGCACCGAGGTGCCATAAAAATGTTGTGAGTGGAGCTGAATCTGATGGATAAGCAAAAATTAGTAATGCAGTAGTGACAACAAATACAATAAAACCATACATTGAAAGTAGGTGTGAATATCTTCTGCTTGCGTTAGTAAATTCGCCAGAAGTCAATACTTCATGCTTGAGTGTATCGATCATCATTCCTGTTTTTTCGGCACTGGTAATTTCACGACTAGAGTGCTTGCGTTGGTTCTTAGAATGTTCAAAAAAGTACTTGGCGCTTTTCTTGTGCCAAATATCAAAAAGTACGCCACCGATAACAAAAAGAATCATCAGTAAAACATAACCTCTCATTAATTCTGGGGTGAATACATTGGGCATGTCAGCGCTTAATCGCGCGAATGGGTTATCTACTAAAAACATTATTATGCTCCTAAAGTCTGTAGTTATTAGAATCTGTTTGAAAAAATCAACAACATATAGTAGCAAAAAACAGCTATTCAGACCTTAAATTCCTATCAATTCCTTATCCGTATTTTATTGGAACACATAAATAAAATTAATTAACTCTGTAAGTAACTAACTTTGCAACTTATTTTATGTTTTATTAAGAAAAACTAATACAAATAAAAATGAATAATTTTCAAAAATTAACCGATTGATTACTGTTAAACGGTAGTATTTTGATCATTAATAAAACACTTCATAAATTTCTGTAAGTCGCTAAGAGCATAGTTATATTACATAAATGTGTATCACCAATAATTATTAGACAATACTTATACACTGTATTTATATTAGTTAAGTGCAATGAATGCAAAAACCCTTAAAAGTAGGGGGGTGTCTTTTTATTTAATTATTTGCTGTTTTCTTTATGAGATATTGTTTAGCGATAATGACTAACAATATTCCGCCTAAAATCATCAGAGCCGATAACAATAGTCTTTGTGTAATCAATTCATTGACCAATAACACCCCACCCAATGCAGCAATTACAGGCACTAATAATTGCAACACTGCTGATAGTACCACGCTCAGATTTGGTAAAGCGCTATACCAAATGCTGTAGCCAACTCCAGAGGCAATTGCACCCGAGAGAATTGCTAAGATTATTCCAGTGCTAGAAAGATGTGTATTTTTCATTATCAATAATTGTATTAACGCTACAACAATCACCAATGGAATTGTTTTTATAAAATTATGCGCGGTATCCATTAAAGGGTTTTCTGAGCTGCGTCCATTTAGTGTGTACAGTCCCCAAGCGATACCTGAAATTGTCATCAAGATAAAACCAAATGCAGAGGGTGTATTAATACCTGGCAACATTAAATAAACAAAGCCTATAAACGCCAATACCACACCAAACCATTCAACAATATGTAATCGATTACCTTTGATAGTGTTAATCAAGATCATGGTAATTTGTACCGAGCCAAATAAAATCAGAGCACCAGTTGCAGTATCTAAAGTGATATAAGCAAATGAAAAAGTGAGCGCATAAATAAATAACATCAGGCTGCCATACCAGCTGCCTTTCGATTCTTCTTGATTATTGCTCTTGCTATAGAATATTTTTTTAAAATGGAGTAATACCCAAAGAGTTATTGCGCCAGAGAGTAAACGAATAATAGTAAAGCTTGCGGCATCGATACTGTCATCACCTAATGCGAGTCGACATAGTACTGAATTTGCTGCAAAAGCTATCAAAGCTAAAGTAGTAAAACAGATGTTTTTGATCATATGGAAAGTCTCTACGCAAATTTCTACAATGGGTTTGAAACTATAGAAGAGATAAAAAAGACACCCCCCTACTTTTACTGGTTTTAATCTATCAATTAATCATTAACGATTAAGTTCGAATTATTTCACTGTCTAAAGATATTCACTTCTATTTGTGACTTCTATCACAGATTTTTTGATTCACATTTTTATAATCTTCAATGAAAGGAAAAAGTCGATTGTATATACGCGACTGAATCATGTTCTGGTCAATTAAGAAACGTGATTCAAAATTTAAATTGTCAATGTTTGGCAATCATTTTAGGAGAAGAAATGATTAATAACGAAAATAAATTAAGGATAATTGTATCTATTGTTTTTTGTAGTTGGGCAACTGCTTCCAATGCTGAAGTCAGTTTATTAACTAAAACGAATAATGGATGGTTAAAACCTAACGAAAATATTGAAATTAAAATAAACAACCCGTTAGTTGAAAGAACAAACTCATTAGCGTTCTTTATTGAAGAGACGGATGTTACTGCATTTTTTAAGAAAATTGCAGGAAACCTGTATGTTTATGATGCAGCAGGCTTAGCGTTACCTAATGGAGAAGTTACGTTAACTATTTATGATAGTAATGGAGAGTGGGAAGAACTTGGTAGTATAGATTTAAATGTATTGACGAGCGCAGGCTATAGTATTTCAAAATTTTCACCTAGCGTGGAGGTTAATCTAAATTCAAAATTATCCGATAAGCGCTCAGGCGATAGATTAGAGGACCTTGAGAGAAAAACGTACAATGACCTCGATGCAACAATTAATATTGAAACCGAGCATGAAAAAAACGGACTCAATATCGTTACACATTCGAATATTGTTAGCACAACTAATAGAGAGGCTGCTTTACGTTTTAGTGAAAAAGAAAACGAAGCACCAAAGGTCGATTTAACTGAATACATTGTCACCGCTGTAAAAGGTAAAACTACATTTCAACTAGGCCATATATCACAAGGGAATCACCCTTATTTGGTCGATAATTTGGGTAATCGTGGATTAACGGTACAACACAAATTTTCTGATCGTTTGTCTTTTGATGTTTCTACGCAAAGCGGCAGAGAAATTACCGGTTATAACGATTTTTTGGGTTTCACAACGTCAAAAAGTAAAATTACCACTGCAACTATTGGCTACGAGTTAACAAAAAGAGAAGGAGCTGCAAGATTAGAATTATCTGCAATCAATGGTGAAACCATAGCAGAGAGTAACTTCGATGAAGGTCAAGTCCCGACCGCTGAAGAGAGTTCTGGATATGGGCTACGATTACTCACTAAGAGTAAATCAGGGAAGCTTACGACAGATACAGCTTTCGCTAGAGCAAAATATACTAATCCAACAGAAGAGACTCTCGAATTTAACGGCGAACAGTTAGTTGATGTCAAAGAAACAACCAATAATGCTTATTATACGAAAATTGGGTATAGATTATTAACTGACCATAAAATCAGTAATAGTTTATCAACCGATCTAACCGTTAATTTGCGTTATTCACATATCGATGCTCTCTATCAATCATTGGCTGCATCGCCTAATCCAGATGAAGAAATTAAAGAAATTACTTTCATAGGGCGATTAGGGTCAATTGACTATCAGGCTGCTTATACTCGCTCAAGAGATAATTTAGATGATATTCAATCCATCCTTTCAACTCAAACTAGCTCAACACAGTTTTCAATGAATACGTCTTTGAAAAACTTGTTTAACAAAAGAATTGATGAGTCTTCAAAGTATTATAAATTATTGCCATCTTTGAGTTTTAGTGCACAAAGAGTCAATCAACGTAATATAAATAATCCCGAAAATTCAGAGTCTGATTTTAACGATAATAGCCATTTACCTAATCAAACCAATTTAACATTGAGTAACAACTTATCTTGGGAATTCAATAAATGGGATTTGGCTTATCAAATTGAAACGTCGCATCAAAACAATAAACAATTAGGCCGTGAAAATGCTGATTTTAAAACCCTTGGCCATCAATTAAGTATCAATTTAAGGCCTACTGAAAAAATTAACTTAGGAATATCTGCAGGTCGAATAAAAACGAATGATGTTGAACAGGGTATACAACGTTATGACAACACCTATGGTTTAAATCTAGATTGGAAAATTTCAGATAAATTAACTCTTGCCGCTAGTCATAGTCGAAATAGAAATTCCGATGATCAAGATCTTTCAAAGGGTGTAAGCACGACTAATGAGCTAAAACTGAGTTATCAATTCTACATACCTACTGCTTCAGGAAAAAAATTACCGGGGCAATCTTACCTTCGATACAACAAACAAAATGCAGAGAATACAGAACAAGACTTTCAAACCAAAGGGTCTAGTTCTGGGATATTTGCTGGCATTAACTTTAGTTTTTAGGGAGTAATAAAATGAAAATATTTACAAAACGACTATTAGAAATAACATCGACACTATTGCTTCTTGTTACTTTAAATCAAAATGCCGCGGCACTCACAGGGGTAAACCCGACAGGCGTCAATGTGAGGACTCATGGCGTAACAACGGTATTTTTGACTTTTCAAGGGACAGCAGGGCAAACCTCAACAGATGCCTTTTGGTGTGGTGAAATTACTGTACCCGCTAATACCGTGACAAGTACAAATCCATGTGTTGCTGGAACCTTATTCGGTTTTTTACCGAAGAGATTAGATCTTGCAAGAAATAGTGGTACAGGAGAGGTATCTAACGTTACCGATATTATGACGATTCCGTCATCAGTATCACGTCGTGCTTTTCAAGATGCTAAAGCAGGCAACAAATCATCATTCTTTTACGTTAGGCGTTTTTCTGGGCCTACGGGTGATCAATTTGTTGCAGTTACTTGTCGAATGGCTGGTGGTGGGGCAAGAGTTCCTTTAGCGCTTACATATGTCGATTTAGTATTTAGAACGGACGAAGGTGATAAACCAGTCACTTTAATTTCACAAAATAATCCAGCGCCCAAAGTTGGAGCTGCAATTAATTATAATGGTTCTGGGCGCTTAAAAGGTAGATGGGAGATTGTCCAACCTGGTGACCCAGAACCGACCGCGACAGATTTACTCTCTGAAGCGAGCTTACCCATAGAACAACGTGGTTTGCAAAACCAATATACGCTTTTGGAAAGATTTAACGTATTTTTACCTCCAACAGGAAGAGCGTTTATAACTGGACCTAAAGTCAATAAAATACCAACCACTGTTAGAGGTCCTTATAAAATTTTATTCAGAGTTGAAGCAAGTTTTGATAAGGAAGGTAATTCGAACACCTTAAGTGGCGTTACGCAATCAGGGGGTGTTGCAGGGTTCTCGATGCCAGTGCTTCGCTATTACGTAGCCAGTGAAAATGAAGTAGAAAATGCTAATTTGAAAGTAGCTACACAGCAAAGGGTAAATTTAATGTCTCCGCTTGATAATAAAGTGATGAATAAAAATCAACGCGTAGCTTTTAAATGGCAACAGTTAATTGGAGCAAAATACTATCAACTTCAAGTGAAGGATAATACTAACGAAATAGTATTGTCGGCTGTATTAAAAACAAATCAAACAAGTTATCTAGCTCCGCCATGGCTATCAAAACATTCGGGTAAACCACTCAGGTGGAGAGTGATATCAAAAGTTAATCAGGATAGTAATAGTGGCACTAGCGAATGGCGTAAACTTACTTTGAACTGATTACAACGATTTACATTATTCATGGGAGATAAGCAGTTATTGTTTATCTCCTTTTTTTTTGCTTTATATTTTCACAAAATGTACTGATCAAAAATCTCTTAGAAACTTCTGTTCTTAATAAATATTCAG
>CALJIH010000163.1 GCA_937974135.1 uncultured Cocleimonas sp.
GATTAGCGATAAAGATCTGCGTAGGCATTTGCATTAACAATGGTTGCATAACACCACGCACCGCACCGCCTGCGCCTAATAAAAGAATACGTTTTCCTTGAATCAGGCTTTGATGATTCTCAACCAAATCTCGAACCAACCCTATTCCATCAGTATTGGTGCCATAGATTGTTTCATCATCACGAAATACCAAAGTATTTACTGCACCTGCGTTTCGCGCATAGTCACTTAGTTCATCTGCCAGTTCAAAGGCTTCTTGTTTAAACGGAACTGTGACATTCAAACCTTTACCATTGCCTTGAATAAATTGTTTTACTGTCTCTTCAAACTTATCCACTGGTGAAAGCAATGCTTCGTACATTAATTGTTCTTCAGCTTGTTGCGCAAAGTAAGAATGAATCTGCGGTGATTTACTGTGCGCGATAGGATTACCAATGACGGCATATTTATCCATTTTTACGTTTAATTCCATAGTTCTTTATATTCTGTTTTTTGTTTTTAAAAAGACACCCCCCTACTTTTATGATGTTTTACGGGAAAACAGGAAAAAGTGGGGGGGGTGTCTTTTATTTTAATATTTAAATGTGTTCTATGACTCTTTTAGCCATCGCGCCGCATCTTTAGAAAAGTAGGTCAAAATACCATCTGCACCCGCACGCTTCATACTGATCAAGGCTTCCATCGCTACTTCTTTTTCATCTAACCAGCCATTTTGCGCGGCTGCTTTGATCATCGCGTACTCACCACTGACTTGATAAACGTAAGTGGGGGCTTTGAATTCATCTTTAACACGTCTCACGATATCCAAGTAAGGCATACCCGGTTTTATCATCACCATATCTGCGCCTTCTTGTAAATCTAAGGCGACTTCATAAAGTGCTTCATCGCTGTTTGCTGGGTCTTGTTGATAGCTGTATTTATTGCTACTGCCTAAATTCCCTGCAGAACCCACGGCATCACGAAAAGGTCCGTAAAAACTGGAAGCATATTTTGCAGAATACGCCAAAATTCTTGTATTGATATGCCCTGCTTTTTCTAATGCAGCACGGATTGCGCCAATACGCCCATCCATCATATCTGAAGGTCCTACTACATCTGCGCCGGCATCTGCATGAGATACGGCTTGTTTGACCAACACTTCAGTAGTTTCATCATTGATGATATAACCTTCAGCGTTCATCAAACCATCTTGGCCATGTGAGGTGTAAGGATCTAGAGCGACATCTGTCATCACACCTAATTCGGGTACAGCTGTTTTTATTGCGCTAATTGCGCGTTGTGCTAATCCTTCAGGGTTATAGGCTTCTTTAGCAGATTCTGATTTCTTATCTGCTCCAACTACAGGAAAAATCACCATCATTGGAATGCCTAAGTCAGCCACTTCACGAGCTTCCTTGACTAATAGATCAATAGATAAGCGAGATATTCCCGGCATAGATTTAACCGCTTCGCTTTTATTGTCACCTTCAATGACAAATACTGGATAAATAAAATCATTCACAGTGAGTATGTTTTCTCGCATTAAACGACGCGAAAAGTCATCTTTGCGCATTCTACGCATTCGCGCATGGGGAAAAGAACTAGGAGTGATAGGCATTGCAATGGTCTCTAAATCAAGCTTTAGCAGATTAAGCCATAGCCTAGGAAAAAAGCAACTTTATTGTAGAGTTTGCGGTGCGCTATGCGTTATGGACGGGTCATTATCCAAGTCTTGTTCTTGGGTTTCTTCCATATAAGGTGGCACTGAAGAGTGATGTAACATCATGCGCCAGCCAAATTCTTGTTTGATGTAAACATTAGTCGCTAACACTAAGGTTTTTTCTGAATTGATTTGATGATCAGCTGCGATACTCTCTGCAACTAAATGTATAGCAGTATTACCTATTTCATTACCCTCAACAGATCGATGTAAAACTTCAGGGTATAAAGCGGGTTCATCAATATTTGAAAGAATGTCACGCCAGCTGGCAAGAACAGCATCTCTACCAATAATAGGCATCGAGTTTGGGTGAATACAAGTAACATTATCATCAGCCATTAACGCTTTCATTAAGACAATATCACCCATTTCGAAGGCTGCATAAAAGGCAGATTCGGCCTCTTCTGAGGTATGAAAGTAAAAGTTTTCGGCTGTCTTTGGCATAAAATGAAATATAACTTAGTAGATAACTTGGAACCATAAACCTTAGTAATCTTAACTGTTATACGCTTAGATTTTAAGAGACTTTATGAATAAATGAATTCCGCATTACCACCGCTGTTTAATTAAAAACAGCGGTTAAGGAAGGTAATACAGTGTTTTCGGGGTATTCTTTAAATCTTGATAGCTTATTTGCCAGATTGAGAGGTTGCCATTGAGAAGTTTGTTAAGCCCAACCTTCCGGCAATATCCATTGCTGTAACAACCGTTTGATAGTTTGTTCCAGCATCTGCGCTAATGATTAGTGGCGGTATCTTCTCTCCACGTTCATTTAAAGCTTGAGACATTGCTCTAAATAGCGTTTCTGGTTTGTTATTTAGCACTTCGCGACCATCTACAAAGTATTTCCCTTGTGCATCAATGATAATTTCCATTGGTTTTTTCAAGGGTGCGGCGGCCGCATTTTGGGTTGTCGGTAGATTTATATTAATCTTTGCGTCTTTATCGAAAGTGGTCGTTACCATAAAGAAAATCAGCAACAAAAACACAACATCGATTAAAGGTGTTAAATTTACATCCACCTCATCACTTATGTTTTTGCGGAAATTCATGCTATGCCACCAGCAGTTGCTTTAGCACGCTGTTGAACGGGTCTTTTTGCTTGAATTTTTGCTGCAGAATCTGAACTACGTTTTGTATGAGCTGCTGGGATATTAACCATTTCTAGTAATTTAACGGCTTCTTTTTCCATTTCAACCGCGTAATCATTAATTTTACCGCGAAAATATCTATGGAAAATTAAAGCGGGTACAGCAATGGAAATACCAAACGCTGTAGTTACCAATGCTTGTGAAATACCACCCGCTAAATCAGCAGGATTACCTACTCCACCTTGTTTAAGCATTTCATTAAATACCACAATCATGCCAACCACTGTACCTAGTAAACCTAGTAAGGGTGCAATTGCAGCAATGGTTCCTAGCGTAGTCATATATTTATCCATTTTATGGATAGCATGACGACCTGCTTCTTCTATACTTTCTTTCATTAAATGACGAGGCTGTCCAACGTTATCTAAACCTGCAGCGAGTACACTACCCAGTAAAGAGCCATCGCGTACTTGTTGAATATGTTGAGGAGTCATTTTGCCTGAACGTGCCAGTTTTTGTGCTTTCTCAGCTAAACCTTCAGGTAAAACTTTTTTCTTTTTTAGATTGATGAATAATGCGCCAATAACAGCTAGTGCTACGAGTGAACTCAAAACTAGCGGTATCATCAACCACCCACCAGCTTGTACAAATGTATCCATGTTCAAATTTCCCCTTAATTTTTAACTTTTTCTATAATCTAACTTGAATAGAGATTTTTTATTACAACTTGGAAGATACAATATGTTTCCTAAACTCCAGCTTAACAAAGCAATAATAAACTACTTCTACTCTAAAGAAACGCTAAGTCCTATTTATCAATACTTTATCAATATTGAGATAGATGGATAGATCGCGTGATAAACTCAATAAAACAGACGTTAACTACTACAATAAATAAATAATTTTAAACTAGGAAACCTGCATGAAAAATGCGTTAAAAGTTACAGGCCTCTTTACTTTTCTTGCGGTCGCTTTCCTAAATGCTTTTGTCGATCTTGGTCACAAAATCATTATTCAAAATACAATATTCAAAAACTATGATGGTCCTGAGTTAATCGTTTTAACATCAATCGTAAATGCATTGATATTACTTCCATTTATCCTGTTATTCACCCCAACAGGATACATCTCAGATAAGTATGCAAAAAATAAAGTCATGAGAATAAGTGCATGGGTAGCACTAAGCATTACCATTCTCATCACGTTTGGATACTACCAAGGCTGGTTTTGGTTTTCATTTTGTATGACCTTTTTGCTTGCACTTCAAAGTGCTTTTTACTCTCCTGCTAAATACGGATATGTAAAAGGCCTGGTAGGTGATCGGCGCTTAGCTCAAGCGAATGGATTGCTCCAAGCAGCTACAACCATTGGTATTCTGCTAGGGACATTCTTTTATTCGGTACTGTTTGAAAAAATCATCGCGGGCTTCGAAATAACTGACAAAGATTCATTGATAGCGATGATCGCTCCATTAGGTTGGACGCTTATTGCTTTGACTTTGGTTGAATTAGTGCTTGCCTACCGATTACCGCAAACTGATAAAGACAACACCAAAATGCGGTTTCACTGGAATGATTATTTTCGCGGTAAAACCCAAGCACGAAATATTCGCTTAGTTAGACGACATCCTTATATTTGGCTATCCATATTAGGCCTTGCAGTATTTTGGGCGATCTCTCAAGTATTGCTCGCGACCTATCCCGCTTATGCAAAAGAATTCTTAGGTTTAAACAATACTGCAGTTATCCAGGGTCTAATGGCCTTCGCCGGTATCGGCATAATGATTGGCTCGATGATCGCTGGTCGAGTTTCAAGAAATCACATAGAAACAGGATTAGTACCCGTTGGAGCAATTGGTATCACCATTGCTCTAATTCTAATCCGTGCGTTTGATTCAGCCATTATGCAGGGTTTGGTTTTTCTCTTCCTCGGTATTATGGGTGGTTTTGTCGTGGTGCCTTTGAATGCATTACTCCAATACCACGCAAAAAGTAATCAATTAGGCCGAGTACTAGCGACTAATAACCTAATCCAATTCAGCGTGATGTTACTTTTCTTAGTCACTACGACTGTTCTCAGTTACTACAAGTTTGGGAGCACTGGGATCCTCTGGGGACTAGCCTTAATTGCATTCTTTGGCACAATTTATACCATTCTCAAAGCTCCCGAGTCACTATTACGTTTCATCATTGCACGCATTTTTGCCGCCCGTTATCGGATGAAGGTTTTAGGGTTTGAAGACCTGCCACATTCGGGGGGTGTATTACTATTAGGCAATCACATCAGTTGGGTGGATTGGGCGTTAGTACAAATTGCCAGCCCCAGACCGTTACATTTTGTAATTGAACGTGGTTATTACGAACGCTGGTATTTAAAAGCTTTTTTGGATAAATTTGGTGCCATACCGATAAGTAGTGGTGATAATGAGGGCTCCATCGAGCGCATCAATCAGTTATTAAAAGATGGTAAAGCCGTTTGTTTATTTCCGGAAGGTGCTATCAGTCGAACCGGACAACTATCAGAATTCAAACGCGGATATCAACTCGCAATTAAAGGGACTCGTGCAAAAATCGTCCCTTTCTATTTGCACGGTCTATGGGGAAGTCGGTTCTCACGCTCTAGTGGTTTTTTTAAGGACACACGCCAATCAGGGTTTAAACGCGATATCGTTGTAGCCTTTGGTAAAACCATGCCTGCGGATACTACCCCCGACCAATTAAAACGCCGAGTGTTTGATCTCTCTTTTACATCTTGGAAGCAATATTCGCGTACCCTCGATAGCATCCCAGTATCTTGGTTAAAAACCGCAAAACGCATGAGTTTTCAAATGGCGGCAACGGATATTTTGGGTGAACCCGTCAGCCATCATAAATTCATCACTGGTGTATTTGCCTTTAGTGGTTTGATCAAAAAGAAAAGCCCGGAGCAGAATATTGGTATTCTAGTGCCTGCTAGTGTGGGCGGTGCCATTACCAATATGGCAGTACTAGCGGCGGGCAAAACGGTAGTAAATCTGAATTTCACCTCGAGTGCCGATGCCATTCAAGGGGCAGTACAAAAAGCAGATATTCAAACTGTTTATACTTCTAGTAAATTTCTTAGAAAACTTGAAGAACGTGGCATCAAGATCAACGAAATCTTGCCAAATACAAAACTGATCTATCTCGAAGAATTAAAAACCGAATTAAGCAAAGCCAAAATGCTAATGACGCT
>CALJIH010000164.1 GCA_937974135.1 uncultured Cocleimonas sp.
CGCGCCATACCGCCCACAATATAACCCATTAAAATAATGTGATTAGGGACAGGAGAGATCAACATCTCTTGCACATGACCATAAAACTTCGCATTAAAAAAGGCCGCTACGACATTCGAATACGAATTTGTAATCACTGACATCATGATTAAACCTGGGACGATATATTCAATATAGGAAAAGCCATCCATATCGCCAATTTTAGATCCGATTAAATTACCGAAGATTACAAAATAAAGCGTCATCATAATCGCCGGTGGCACCAAGGTTTGCACCCAAATGCGCGTAAAGCGCAGAATTTCTTTGATTACTATCGTTTTAAAAGCAACGATATTTTTCTGCGTATTCATATTAAACGCTCACTTCAGAAGCTGGATTAAATGTCGTTTGCGATTCAATTGGCTGTTTACCATTTTCAACTAATCCGATAAAAAGTTCTTCTAAGCGATTGCTTTTATTACGCATGCTTAAAACTCTAATATCGTGTTCACTGAGTTTTTCAAATAAGAAGTTTAGTGATCTTGATTTATCTATATCAGCTTCAAGACAGTTATCATCAAGTCGGCGTAATTCAATGCCTTCAATTTCAGGCAGGTCATCTAAGCATTCTTTCAGGTCTAAAACGAATGTTTCTATGCTTAATCGCGCCAGTAAACGTCTCATGCTAGTGCTTTCAACGACTTCACCTTTATTGATAATCGCGACGTTATTACACATGCTTTCTGCTTCTTCGAGGTAATGTGTGGTGAGAATAATGGTTGTGCCCTGAGCATTTAATTCGCTCAAAAATTTCCACATGGAACGTCGAATTTCTATATCAACCCCAGCTGTAGGTTCGTCTAAAATTAATAACTTAGGCTTGTGGATCAAGGCTCTTGCTATCATCAAACGTCGTTTCATACCGCCAGATAATTTATTTGCTTGCTCGTGACGTTTATCCCAGATTTCTAAACTCTTCAGTAAATCTTCTGACCTTGCCATCGCGGTACTTCGATCGATGCCATAATAACCGGCTTGGTTAACTAGAATTTCTTGTACCGGCTCCCATACATTGAAGTTAAATTCTTGTGGGACTAAACCTAAACATTCTTGAGCTTTTTCTCGATCGGTCTCAAGGTTGTGACCAAATACTTCAATCTCGCCTGCGGTTTTATTTACCAAAGAACAAACGATACCGATAGCAGTTGATTTACCTGCGCCATTGGCTCCAAGCAAGGCGAAAAAATCTCCTTGTTCAACTTCAAGGTCAATGCCTTTGAGCGCATGAATCTTACCGTCATAGGTCTTTTTGAGGTTGGTAATTTTGAGAGCAGCTTGCATTTCTTCCTTAGCTTTACAGCAGAATAACGTATCTAATGATGTGGTATCTTATCTGACAATTCAATTTAAAAAACAAGAATGTTAAGGATGATTTAAAATAATCAAAAAGGGGTGAGAGATGTCTATTGACTCTAATTTATTACGTTTTATTGTTTCACAAAAAAAGGTGAAGAAGGTCCATATTCCTGCTGATATTTTGGTTACTAATAAAGGCGATTATTGTGATGATGTTATCATCGTCCTGAAAGGCCAAGTGAAGGTTTTTCAACCAGCAAAAAACGGAAAGACCATTACACTTTATTATATTGAAGAAAATGATAGCTGTATTTTGACAGCGTCCTGCGTTTTTAATCAATCATCATTTCCAGCTTTTGCCAAAACAACATCAGAGGTGACGGCATTGTTGGTGCCATCAAACGTAGCTATAAAATGGATGAAAACAGAACCTCTTTGGCAAAACTTTATTCTTGATTTACTTTCGCAAAGAATGATGAATTTGCTTGAATTAGTAAGCTCAATCACTTTTGAATCTTTAGAATCTCGCTTGGCTGATTGGCTAGTAGTTACAATGAATCATCAATCTTCTGACACCATTACAATCACGCATCAAAAGATAGCGTCTGAATTAGCAAGTTCCAGAGAAGTTATCAGCCGGTTATTAAAAAAATTCGAATCCGCTGGCGCATTATCTATTCATAGAGGGGAAATAAAAGTGATTAATGCTGATAAATTATTATCAATTTCTCATGTTATGTGTGACTAAAGTCACATACATTAAGCGACTATCAATATTATAGTGAATGCATGAATTACTCATTAAGGAGCAACAGTCGTGACCAAAAATATTGGAAGTATGGATAAAAAGATTAGGATGATCGTGGGTTTAGCTATTATAGCTTGGGGATTTTATGCCAAGAATTGGTGGGGGGCAGTAGGCTTAGTCCCATTACTTACCGCTTTAATTAATTGGTGCCCGCCATATGCATTGCTTGGCTTAAATACCTGTGGTGTTAAAACGAGTACTGATAAAGAAAATAATTAATCTTTTTTTCATTGAAAATTAAACCGATCGTTTGATCGGTTTTTTTTGGTTTGTAATTTATTTTTCAAAGCCAAACTTCATACTTTTCTTAGTTTAGTTTGTGCTATCTTTCTTTTTTGAATTTGATAGTAATAAAAATGGCTAAAAGTAGTGATTGGTTTGTGTATATTTTGCAATGCGCAGATGACAGCTTATATACCGGTATCACGACTGATCCTGAAAGGCGCCTAATCGAACATAATGCTGAAAAATCAGTGACTAAATATACGCGAGCACGACAACCAGTGGCGATGGTGTATCAAGAATCCGTTAAATCACGGTCTCTTGCAGGTCAGCGAGAAGCGCAAATCAAAGCTTTAAGCAGAATACAAAAGCAGGCACTCATTGAAGAAAACCTTTAACTTTTAGAGAATGAACTAAGCATCTAATGAGTATGACTAAGTAGTTGATAATAATAGAGTGATCAATAAATGAAATTAAGATTAAATCAATTACTATTGCTGACTTTTTCCTTGTTGGTGTTAATACCAATTACTCATGCAAAAAACATTGGTGGTTGTTTCGAAGCCACACAAAGCTGTGAGGCCTATCAATCATTTCGTAAAAAAACCAATCCCAAAGATATTCGCTTGAATGAGGGCACTACTTATAAGGTGCTAGAAAGTAGTAAAAAGATGAAAGCCTATCGTATTCAAATTGATGGATTAGAAAAATCTGCGCGTTGGGTATCACGCAAATGTGGTGATTGGTTAAAAAGTTGTACCATCAATAAAGAGCAAATAAACAATAAACGCACGCTCAAAGATTTCAGTAAAAAGCAAAACAAGATTCAGCATAAAAACAAACAAAAACCAGCGCCGTATTTATTAGCCTTAACCTGGCAACCCAGTTTTTGCGATAGCCGACCGCGTAAAAAAGAATGCCGAACGCAAACCACAAATCGTTATGATGCGAAACATTGGTCGCTTCATGGACTTTGGCCACAGCCGCGAAATAATGTGTACTGTGGAGTCAGTGATATAGATAAGGGTATTGATCGAAATAAACGCTGGCATTTATTACCGCCATTAGATTTAACCCGAAAAACTGCGCAAGAATTAGCCTTTGCGATGCCAGGTATGGCGTCAAATTTACATCGCCACGAATGGATTAAACACGGTACATGCTACGGTAAAGATGCTGATGCTTACTATGCTGATTCTATTTATTTAACCAAAGCAATTAATGATTCGGCGGTGGGTGCTTTATTTACGCGCAATGTGGGTAAGCGCGTCAGCCTTAAAGATGTGCGTAAGCGTTTTGATCAAGCCTTTGGTAAAGGTACGGGCAAAAAAGTGAATATGCGCTGTGATCGTAAAGGTTTGATCAGTGAAATCTGGATTAATCTTTATGGTGTGATTGATGATGAAACCCCAGTATCTTCTTTGCTGAAAAGCGCAGCAAATGCTGCATCAAGCTGTAAGGTTGGGTTGATCGATAGAGCCAATAAATAATAAGGTGAGATAAGATGAAAGTTGCGCCAATAAAAGCACAAACCAGTTTTGATGTGTTTGAAAAGTTGGATATCCGAGTGGGCACGATTGAAAGCGTCGATGATGTCGAAGGTGCGGATAAACTCATGTGTCTCAAAGTCAATTTTGGCGATCACCACCGCAATATCGTCGCAGGTATTAAAAAAGAACGCGCAAATCCAAAAGAGATCGAAGGTTTACAAGCTTTATTTGTAGTGAATCTTCCACCACGAAACATGAAAGGCATTTTGTCTGAAGGAATGATGTTCGATATTGGTTATGCGGATGGCATTCAACCTGCATTATCTATTCCAGAGCGCCCAGTACCTAATGGTGCTCGTGTTGGTTAGTATAATCGCAATGGCAAAACCCTATGGCTGAAGGTCATTGAGACAATGGAATGACGCCGACCCAAAGGGCGAGTGAAACCAGTAAAAGTAGGGGGGTGTCTTTTTATTTATGGCTTAAAGATCTTTTACTAAACGTAAAGCATCATAAATAGCCGCATGCGTGTTTCTGGCAGAAACCGCATCC
>CALJIH010000165.1 GCA_937974135.1 uncultured Cocleimonas sp.
CCCCCCACTTTTATTGTGTTTGTCAGTAAAGCCTTAAAAGTAGAGGGCGTACTTTGACTAGCTCAACATAAATAGTTCGACATACTTCAGCTAAGCTCAGTACAAGAGCTCAACAGTTCTGCCTTTTTCAGCTCAAGAAACGCCGTATTTATTTCTATATTCACTAATTTTTGTCAATAAGTCTTCATCTTGATTTGACGTTTCAAGATACTGAATGACTTGATTTAATCCAATAATATTAATCACAGGAATCCCGTAAGTTTCGGATATTTCTTGAACAGCTGATTTCTCCCCTTGCCCTCGTTCTTGACGATCGAGAGAGATACAGATACCCGCTAATTCAGCATTGTTCTCTGCAACCATATCAGCAGCTTCACGAGAGGCAGTACCTGCACTGATAACATCATCAACGACTAAAACTCTGCCAGCTAATGGTGCACCAACGATATTCCCACCTTCGCCATGATCTTTCTCTTCTTTGCGGTTGTATGCATAGGGGTAATCCATACCGTGTTTTTCATAGAGATTAGCCGCTACAACAGCCACTAAAGGAATACCTTTGTATGCAGGGCCAAGTAACATGTCGAATTCAAGACCAGAATCGATAATTGCTTGGGCGTAATAATCTCCTAATTTAGCCAATGAAGAACCTGATCGAAAAAGACCAAAATTAAAGAAATAAGGACTTAAACGGCCAGATTTAAGAGTAAATTCACCAAATTTAAGTACCTTATTTTGTATTGCAAATTCTAAAAATTCGGCTTGATAATCTTTCATTTTTCATCACATCTGAGTCAAATATTGGATAGTTGGGCATTATAACTAACAGCAAAGTTATTTCTATGCATTCTTTATCATTGTTGTGACGATACGTTCGTCGGAAAACAGCTAGTTAGCAGGGTATTCATGGTATTATCGACCCATAATTAAAATAATGTTTATATTTAAATTGGAAAATAAGAATGAAAAAAATATTCGTTGTTAGTATTGGTTTAGTGATGGCAGTTAGCGCTCACGCTGGATTATATCGCTGGGTCGACGATGCTGGAAATGTACATTTTTCAGATAAAGTCCCTGCCGCTGCATCTAAAAAGTCCCATACAAAATTAAGTAAATCTGGTGATGTTACAGGTGAGGTTGATCCCGAATCTAAACAAAAAGCACTAGATATGAAAAAAGCGAGAGAAGAAGAACGCGAGCAATTAGCAAAAATACAGAGAATAAAAGCTGCAGAGATGGCTGTTATTCAACAAAAAGATGATAACTTATTATCTACTTATGCTGATGAAAATGAACTTGTTAGGTATTTTGAATCTAAATTAAAAATGGTTGAAGGAAATACCAAAATACTAGAAGCACAAAAAGGTGTACTAAAAAAGAAAATTGTTAAATTAGAAGAGAAAGCAGCAACAACTAAACAAGAAAATTCGCTCAAAAGCATTGCTAAAAAGATTGTAAACATCAATAACACAATTGAACAATATGAAAAAGCACTTGACGAAAATGATAGACAAATCATTCAATTAAGTAAGAACTATAAAACTGATTTGGCAAGATTTAAAGAATTAACTGAATAGATACAATTAGTTAAAAATAGTAAGTGACAAAAATTATAAAAATGAAATCAATATTACATAAATCTTCTCTGCTGGCATTAGCATTAATGTATTTGCCATTAGAAGCTACATATTACCGTTGGACTGATGAAAATGGGAAAACGCATTATTCATACAGTGTGCCTGCCAATAAGTCTAAACTAGGTCATGTCGAGCTAAATAAACAGGGGTTAGAAAAAAAGAGAGTTATTTCCGAAAAACGTAAAAAGCAGTTAAAAGAAATAGCTGACCTTCGAGCACAGGAAAAGAAGCAAGCTAAAATTGAGTCAGAAAAGAAAAAATTCCAAGATGCTGAAGATAACTTATTGTTGTCTGTATTTAGTAGCGAAGATGAATTGGTCAAAGCTTACAATACAAAGCTACAACTAGCTCAAGTAACCATAGATCTTTTGAAGGGCAGACACAAGAAACAATCGGAAAAACTCGAAGTATTAGAACAAAAATACGAGCGTATGGTTGATATCAAACATAAGCAAGTGATGGAAAAACAAATAGATCTTGTGTTAGATAATCTTAAAATTTATCAGCAAGCAATCACCGAAAACCTAATTGAAAAAGATAAGGTTAACGGTGAATACGAAGATACTCTAAAACGTTTTAAAGATCTTGTTGCTCGAACTAAGAGCGAGTCTAAAAACTAAACATAAATACATTCAATATATTTTTTTATGTTTTAAAATCTTTCAAACTGAGTGCTTTGCTAAAATATCTAATTGTGTTTGTTTATCTAAACGAGCACCAAATACAGTAACAATATTCGCCGCTGATTCACTGGCTAGATTTCCTGCTTGTTGATCACTCATTTCATGGGTCAATCCGTACATAAATGCTCCTGCGAACATATCACCTGCACCATTAGTATCGATAGCTTTTACCTGGACTGCATCAATTTTGATATCATTATCAGACGTCACTACTCTAGCGCCTTTATTTCCTAATGTGATGACTAATTTTTCAGTGATCTTTAAAAGCTCAGTAATAGCGTCATCAAGATTTTCTTTACCTGTGAAGGTTAAAGCTTCTTCTTCATTGCTGAACAATACGTCTACACCATCACCGATGATTTCAGTAACCCCTTCTTTGAAATAGGTGACCATAGCTGGATCAGAAAATGTAAATGCAGTTTTGACATGGTTTTCTTTAGCTACTTTGCGAGCCTGTATGGCAGCATTTCTTGAAACATCTGAAGTAACTAGATAGCCTTCTATGTAGATATATTCAGATTTTACTAGTTCTTCCAAGTGAAGGTCTGATTCAGAAAAATCTGCAGTAATTCCTAAAAAGGTATTCATGGTTCTTTCTGCATCATCTGTGACCATTACGATGCATTTACCTGTTACACCATCTTCTTTAACTTGATCAAGCTTTGTTTCAACACCCGCTGCGGCTAAATCTGTCATGTAAAAATCACCGGTTTCATCATTAGCAACTTTACAAGCGTAAAAAGTATCTCCCCCTAATTGACTTATCGATACGATGGTATTTGCTGCGGATCCTCCACCAGCGCGTTTTTTCAGACCAAAATTAGAGTTTAGATTAGTCACTAATTTTTCTTGCTGGTCTTCATCTATCAGGGTCATGAGGCCTTTTTCGATGTTATGTTCTGCTAAAAATTCATCACTTACTTCAAACTCTGCATCTACTAATGCGTTGCCGATACCGTATACCTGATATTTCATTTTCAAATTTCTCGTTGATTAGTCTAAAAACGCGGCTAATTTAACAGGTTTTTCAGAAAACTACAGCTTGATTTGCGTTACAATAGCCACATTATATTAATAAATTTAAATGGAGCTTCGAATCACATAATGAACTATCAACATATTAAAATTCCTGAGTCTGGCAGTAAGATAATAGTAAACGATGATTTTTCTTTGAATGTGCCAGATAAGCCTATTATTCCATTTATCGAAGGCGATGGAATTGGTGCAGATATTACTCCGGTTATGAAAAAGGTCATTGATGCTGCTGTGGAGAAAGCTTACAGTGGTGAAAAACAAATTCAGTGGATGGAAATATACGCAGGCGAGAAATCTACTAAAGTATATGGCGCGGATGTTTGGATGCCTGATGAGACCATGGAAGCGCTTAAGGATTTTGCAGTGTCTATTAAGGGGCCTTTAACGACTCCTGTCGGTGGAGGGATACGTTCATTGAATGTAACGATGCGACAAGAACTAGATTTATACACTTGTTTACGCCCGATTCGTTATTACGAGGGTACTCCGAGTCCTGTTCGTGAGCCTGAAAAAACTGATATGGTTATTTTTAGAGAGAACTCAGAAGATATTTATGCTGGTATCGAATGGGAAGCTGGTACTGATGAAGTAAAGAAAGTAATCGCATTTTTACAAGATGAAATGGGGGTCAATAAAATTCGTTTTCCTGAATCATCTGGCATTGGTATTAAGCCAGTTTCTAAATCAGGTACTGAGCGTTTAGTCAGAAAAGCATGTCAATATGCCATTGATAACGATAAATCAAGTGTTACATTAGTTCACAAAGGTAACATAATGAAATTTACCGAAGGAGGTTTCAAACAATGGGGGTATGATTTAGCAAAATCTGAATTTGCTGCAAGCGAATTAGATGGAGGTCCTTGGCTTACATTTAAAAACCCGCAAACAGGTAAAGATATTATTGTCAAAGATGTTATTGCAGATGCTTTTTTACAGAATATTTTATTGCATGCAGAAGATTACGATGTAGTCGCTACACTAAATCTTAACGGTGATTACATTTCAGATGCACTTGCTGCGCAGGTTGGAGGCATAGGTATTGCCCCTGGTGCTAATTTATCAGATACGATTGGGTTATTTGAAGCAACGCATGGAACTGCTCCACCAATTGCTGGTCTTAATAAAGCAAACCCAGGATCAATTATTTTATCTGCGGAAATGATGTTAAGACATATTGGTTGGAAAGATGCTGCGGACTTAGTGATAAAGGCACTTTCAGGAGCTATAGCAGCAAAGAAAGTAACATTTGATTTTTCATCTCAAATGGAAAATGCTGAGGAAGTGAGTTGTTCTGAGTTTGGTGATCATATGATTTCTCATATGTAAATATGATTTTTGTTATGATCTTAAGAAATATGAAAAAAAATAGTGAAAGTAGTTTGAGACAAGTGTTAAAGAAAGAATTGGTGATTAGGAACCAATCAGAAGATGAGAATGATCATGATTCTGGCTTGGTGGTACAAGAAACCCGCCCAGAAGTAGCCGAACCTAAGCGTTATATGGTTATACTGGTTAATGATGACTTCACACCTATGGAATTTGTAGTTTTGATTTTAAAAGAGTTTTTTAATTTAGATGAAGAAGCTGCAACACGTATCATGTTGAATGTACATACTAAAGGTAAAGGAGTTTGCGGAATTTATTCTAAAGATATTGCTGAAACTAAAGTGGTTATGGTTAATGAATATGCCAGAGAAAATGAGCATCCATTACTATGTACCATGGAACAGGCTTAAGAATTTAAACAAAAATTGTTCTTAGAATAGATAAAAGATTAAAAAGGGCAAAAGGGTAAAAAGGAGCATTTAGATGTTAAGTACAGAAGTAGAATATTCAATCAATAAGTTATTCAGAGATGCCCGTGATAAACATCATGAGTTTGTCACTGTCGAACATCTATTGCTTTCCATGACTACAAATCCTTCGGCAGGCAAAGCGTTACGCGCTTGTGGTGTCGATATTTCTGTATTACAAACTGAGCTTGAAAGCTATATTGAAGAGAGCACACCGCTTTTGAGTGAAGAAGATAAACGTGAAACTCAACCAACTTTAGGTTTTCAACGAGTCATTCAACGCGCGGTTTATCATGTGCAAGCAACGGGTAAAGGAGAAGTTTCTGGGGAAAATATCCTTGTCGCTATCTTTGGCGAACCAGAATCTCATGCAGTTTATTATCTTGGAAAACAAGATATGACTCGCTTAGACTTAGTAAATTATGTCTCGCATGATATCCATAAGGATGAAGCGATGCTTTCGGATTTTAGCCTTGAAGAAAATACAGATGAGCAAAGCGATGCAAACATTGATTCAAATCAAGAAGATGCTGAGGCTCAAGAAACACCTTTAGAAAAGTTTGCGACGAATTTAAATCAATATGCACTTGATGGAAAAATTGATCCATTGATTGGACGCGATCTTGAAATTGAAAGAACAGTTCAAGTACTTTGTCGTCGAAGAAAAAATAATCCATTATTAGTTGGCGAATCGGGTGTTGGTAAAACTGCGATTGCAGAAGGTTTAGCAAAACGAATCGTCGATAAGGAAGTGCCTGAAGTATTGCAAGAAGCTACTATTTACTCACTTGATCTTGGTGCATTAGTTGCTGGAACAAAATATCGAGGTGATTTTGAAAAGCGCTTGAAAGGTGTGTTAAATCAAATTAAAAATGAAGAGCATGCGGTTCTTTTTATTGATGAAATTCATATTATGATTGGTGCAGGTGCTACGTCAGGTGGCACTATGGATGCATCTAACTTACTCAAGCCAATGTTGGCTACAGGTGAGTTAAAATGTATTGGTTCAACTACTTTTCAGGAGTATCACAGCATATTCGAGAAAGAACGCGCATTAGCTAGACGTTTCCAAAAAATCGATATTAAAGAGCCAACCGTTCAAGAGACGGTGAAAATCTTAAAGGGTTTAAAATCACGTTTTGAAGAATACCACGATGTGACCTACACCCTGTCTGCACTTGAATCTGCGGTAAAACTTTCTGAAAGATATATTACTGATCGCTTCCTACCAGATAAAGCAATAGACGTGATTGATGAAGCTGGTGCTAACAGACAACTGCAACCTAAAAATACTCGTAAGAAAAAAATTACGGTAACCGATGTTGAAGCAATCGTTGCAAAAATTGCACGTGTTCCGCCTAAGACCGTTTCTAGTTCGGATATGGAAGTACTTAAGAACTTAGATATCAATTTGAAACGCGTTGTGTTTGGGCAAGACATGGCAATTGATCAATTGGTAACAGCAGTAAAAATGTCCCGTTCTGGTTTGCGTGACGATTCAAAACCAATTGGATCTTTTGTATTTGCGGGTCCTACAGGTGTTGGTAAAACAGAAGTAACAACACAACTTGCTGAGAACTTGGGAATCGAGCTATTACGCTTTGATATGTCTGAATACATGGAAAGGCATACTGTATCGCGTTTAATCGGAGCCCCTCCAGGTTACGTTGGTTTTGATGATGGTGGCTTATTGACTGATGCAGTGAATAAAAATCCACATGCTGTGTTACTTTTAGATGAAATTGAAAAAGCGCATCCTGATGTGTTCAACTTATTGTTACAAGTCATGGATAACGGCAGTTTGACCGATAGTACAGGGCGAAAAGTCGATTTTAGAAACGTAATCTTGGTGATGACAAGTAATGCTGGTGCTGAAAATATCAGCAGAAGTTCAATGGGTTTCACTCAACAAGATCACTCCTTGGATACCA
>CALJIH010000166.1 GCA_937974135.1 uncultured Cocleimonas sp.
AAAATGTATGGTGCGTTGGAGCCGGGTGATTTAGAAGAAGCATTAACCGCTGCAGCAGCAATTGGCGATGATCGATTGCAGAAACAAGCGCAAGGTTTTGCGATTCCACATACATTTACCCACGGTAGTTCTAAGCAGCGCGTAGAGTGGTTTGCACGAGGTGTTAGAAACGGACGTATTCAAGACTGTCAAACATTTAGATAAAAGTGTGGCTCCGTAATTTTTATAGGGAAGCTGTAAATTACGGAGTAGGAATATAAAAAAAGACATCCCCCCACTTTTTGCTGGTTTTGATTATTCACGAGTATTAATAAAAGAAATTAATCATGGTTTTTTCTAAGGCTCATTTTTTTCTCAAAAAATAAGCTAATTTATTCTTCTATTTAAATTTCATGCTAATATTAATTAAACACTATTTACTATCAAACAAAAGGAAGTACGACAACATTTGAAAACCTCAAAAGCAGTTAAACCTGCAGGCGTCTCAAAGACCGCCACTGATTCTAATCGTCATTCAATAGCTCTACATCTCGAACCTGAAGATAACTTTCGTCTTACAAACTTATGTGGTCAATTTGATCAGCATCTACGTCAACTGGAAAAACATTTTGATGTAGAAATAAGTAATCGTGGATTTCAATTTCAAATACTTGGTTTACCGTTGCCTGCGCAAAAAACGATCAATTTATTACAAGAACTCTATGCTTTTACAGCCAGTGAACAATTAGCACCTGAAAAAATCCATTTGTTTTTACAGGAAAGTAACCATGAGTCTGTAGAGGTTGATAAGAAACGGGTTATTGATTCAACGGATGATGAAAGTGCTCCAGTTAGTATCCATACCCGTAAAGGACTAATTCGTGGTCGAGGCCCTAATCAAAACTATTATATTCGTGGTGTACAAACACATGATCTAACCTTCGGTATAGGTCCCGCTGGTACAGGTAAAACCTATCTAGCGGTAGCTTGTGCCGTCGAAGCGCTTGAGAGAGATGAAGTAAGACGGATTATTCTTGTTCGTCCTGCCGTAGAAGCTGGTGAAAAGCTCGGTTTTCTACCAGGTGATTTATCACAAAAAGTAGATCCCTATTTAAGGCCCATGTATGACGCACTCTACGAAATGTTGGGTTTTGAAAAGGTCGACAAACTCATTGAAAAAAATATCATCGAAGTTGCACCTTTAGCCTATATGCGTGGTCGTACTTTGAATGATTCATTTATCATTATGGATGAAGCTCAAAATACCACGAAAGAGCAAATGAAAATGTTTTTAACGCGTCTTGGTTTTGGCTCCACAGCCGTTGTTACAGGTGATATAACTCAAATAGATTTGCCGAGTAATCAAACCTCTGGTTTGAAACATGTGATAAACATTTTGCAAGGTGTAAAAGATATTCGTTTTGCTTTTTTTGAATCTAAAGATGTCGTTAGGCATAACTTAGTGCAAAAAATTGTGGATTTATACGAGCGACATGAAACCAAGTAATTCTTTGTTTTATTGTTGGTGATATGAATGAAAAGTCGGGCGATTACAGTCGATGTTGAATTACAAAACCCCAATAATCTTGAATCAATACCAGAAATTTCAGAGATTAGATCTTGGTGTGAAGCAAGTATTCAAAAGGAATCAGCAGATCGACTTATTAATAATACCTTGTCCGTTTTGATTCGAATCGTTAATGATAAAGAAAGTGCTGATTTAAATCATAAATATCGTGATAAAGATGGTCCCACAAATGTACTTTCTTATCCGAATGACGTGCCAGAATTTATGCTCGATATACCCGAACTAAAAGAGCAAAGTAGTCATATCGGTGATCTTGTAATTTGTGAACCATTAGTCATTAATGAAGCATCTGACCAAAATAAATCAGTCATGGCACATTGGGCACATTTGATTGTGCACGGAGTATTGCATTTGCAAGGTTTTGATCACATCGAAGATATTGAAGCTTTAAAAATGGAATCATTAGAAATTAAAATATTGGAGCAACTAGGATTTCCTAATCCTTATACACATTTAAGTTAATGAATACCTCAGATACCAATACTAAAAAACGTCCATGGTGGCAAAAATGGATAAGAAACACTATGGATACAAGTGTTTTAAATGACGAAGAGTTAATTAATGAGATTCGTCAATCTCAAAAAAACAATATCATTGGAACTGAATCGTTAAGCATGTTGGAAGGTGTGATGCAGGTTGATAAGCTGCAAGTTAGAGACATCATGATCCCACGCGCTAATATTCGATTTTTACAGATAAATGATAGTTTTCACGATATATTGAAAGTTGTGCTTGATGCTGCGCATTCTCGTTATCCTGTTTTTGATGATGATAAGGACGATGTAGAAGGGATACTTTTAGCTAAAGATCTATTGAAATATGTTGGAAATGAAGAGTCATTTGATATTGATGACATTATCCGTCACCCTTCTTTTGTGCCTGAGAGTCAGCAATTAAACACTTTATTAAGCCAATTTAGAAATAGCCGCAATCATATGGCAATTGTTGTTGATGAATATTCTGGGACATCAGGACTAATTACTATCGAAGATGTATTAGAACAGATCGTTGGTGATATTGATGATGAGCACGATGATGTTGATGAAAAATACAATATTCTTGCGCAAAGTGACGGACGTTATACAGTGCAAGCAAATACAGAGCTTGAAGAATTTAATGAGTATTTTTCATCAGATATGGCATCTAAAAATTACGATACAATTGGTGGCTTAGTATCACAAAAAGCTGGGAAAATTCCTAAGCAAGGTGAGGAGATCAAGTTGAAACCTTTTCTCTTTAAAGTATTGCGCAGTGATGGCAGAAGAATTCAATTACTAGAAGTAAATAAAATTGATGCACCTTAATATTAAAACTATTATTTAGCACTTGATAGAATTTATTTACAGCTAATGGACTACGCGGCAAATATTCCTTCACGCCTTTCAAAATGGTTGTATTTAGCAACCTTTGTTGTAGGTGCATTAACAGTTTTAGCCTTTGCACCTTTCAATTTATACCCAATTGCATGGTTTGGACCGGCTTTTCTTTTTTATGCTTTAACTAAAGCTAAAACTAAAACACAGTATGTAAAATTATCCTGGATTTATGGTTTAGGGTTATTTGGTGTCGGAGCCTCATGGCCCTTTTATAGTTTATATTTCTTTGCTAAAGCACATATATTGATCGCTGTTTTAGCTACCATTTTGTTTGTGGTGTTTGTTTCATTTTTTAGTACCGGTCTTTTTGGATTACTAGCTTCTTATTTTCGTCATAATTCCTTGTATTCACGTTTACTGTTATTTTTCCCCGCTACATGGGTATTATCAGAATGGGTAAGAACGTGGTTTCTAACTGGCTTTCCATGGTTATATTTAGGTAATACACAGATAGATTCTTTGTTTGCAGCTGTGGCTCCAATCACTGGAGTACTAGGAGTAAGCTTTGTTTGTGCATTGCTTGCAGGAACATTGCTTAGTTTTTATTTTGGTAATTCTGTGCAGCGCGCGGTACAAATAAAAGCAGATCCGATTAATCAGATGGTAAGCAATAAAGCATTTGTAGAAGAGCGCTTTGGTGCTTCAGTTAGGGTCGTTGCGGCTTTTATTATTGTCGTTTTAGTTGGGGTGTCGTTTGTTTTATCACAAATAAACTGGACTGAGAAAAAGGGACAATCAATAACAGTTAGCGTATTACAAGCCAACATTGCTCAACAAGAGAAGCTTCAGCCTGCGAATTTACTACCTACTATTAATTTATATAAAAAAATGACTCGGCAAAGCCAGAAAAGTGATCTGATTATTTGGCCTGAGACAGCATTATTTGATTCTTTTGATAGGCACATGAATTCTGTTGTTCTACCTCTTCAAAACTCTCTAAAAAATACTAATAAAGCAATTTTAATGGGTGGTTTTTACCTCAATGAAAACCAAGGTGTTGAAAATAGCGTATTAGCGATTACTGCAGAAGGTCGTGATATTTATTCAAAACGCCATTTAGTTCCATTTGGTGAATACACACCTTTGTTAAAATACTTACGCTGGCTCGATAACTGGATACAACTGCCCTATGATAATGTCGCCAAAGGTATTAATAATGGTAAGTTGATAATTAATGATTATTCCGCGCAAATGACTATATGCTATGAGGATGCGTTTGGTACAGAAATGATCACTGCATTGCCTGAGTCCGATTTACTGATTAATGTGACGCATGATGGTTGGTTTACCGGTTCCTTAGAGCCCTATCAGCATATGCAAATTGCACGAATGCGTTCTTTAGAGATGGGGCGTTATATGGTTCGTTCAACCACTAATGGTCCATCTGGGATTATTGATGATAAAGGTAAAGTGATAGCAACCGCACCTATTTACACAAAAAATATCATTACCGGAAAAGTCGAACTCATGCAAGGAACTACACCTTATGTGCGCTGGGGTAATTGGTTAATTGTTATAGTAATGTGTTTGATTTTACTATTAGGTCTTATGTTTAAGAGAAAGGATTAGGGATGGAATCAATAACCACAATAACGAATTACATTAACGATGTATTGGATAGTAAGCGTTTTGATGATTACGCACCCAATGGCCTCCAAGTCCAAGGTAAATCAGAGATAAAAAAAATAGTATCTGGCGTTTCCGCAACACAAGCACTTATCGAAGCCGCAA
The DNA here is from genome assembly GCA_937974135.1 of uncultured Cocleimonas sp. Lineage (GTDB taxonomy): Bacteria > Pseudomonadota > Gammaproteobacteria > Thiotrichales > Thiotrichaceae > Cocleimonas. The sequence continues at coordinate 4,675 of CALJIH010000166.1, forward strand.
TTGAACGAGAAGCGGATGCAATTTTGGTCCATCACGGTTGGTTTTGGGATAAGGAAGATCCAAGAATCATCGGCATGAAATATCAACGTTTAAAATTGTTAATGGATAATAATATCAATTTACTTGGATATCATTTGCCGCTAGATGCTCATCCAGAATTTGGCAACAATGCACAATTAGCAAAACGCTTAGATATACAAATAGAAGATGTCATGGATAAACAAGGTGTCGGTAATTATGGCCGATTAAGTGAATACATTAGCCTTGAGAAATTTGGTGAGCGAATAGAAAAATCACTATCTCGAAAACCAACTTTAATTAGTGGTGGTGATCATGCTATTCGAAAAGTTGCATGGTGTACAGGTGGTGCTCAAAACTGGATTCATCAGGCTGCTGAAGCAGGAGTTGATGCATACATCAGCGGTGAAATATCAGAGCATACCACTCATGTAGCAAGGGAAATGGGTTTACATTATATTGCTGCTGGTCATCACGCTACTGAGCGTTATGGAGCGCAGGCATTAGGTGAGCATGTTACTGCTAAGTTTGGTTTATTGCATGAATTTGTGGATATTGATAATCCAGCATAGCTTTATTTGTGAGAACTTTTAGCAAGTTTATTGCGTAGTTACAACAACTGTCACAATATCCTGGAAAACTCCTGCAGGAATAGCATTATCAAAACCAATGATAGTTAGATTGTTTAAAATGAAATCAATATCTGTTGGAGCTGTAGTACAGGGTGTGGTTAAAATTGGGTTACTACTGGAATTAAAGGACTGCCCTTGATAGTTAATTGTATAATCACCGCCAGTGGTCGGAATAATCGTATGTTGTAATTCAAAATTATTTTGAGTTGAAAATTCAAGATCACAATCACCACCAACATTTGACTCTAACCCCATAGTCCCTAAGTTTACAGTCAGTGGGAAAATAAAATTAACCAAATCATCATTATCGTAAAAACGAGAAGCACCAGGTGCAGTACCAGTAAAATTTACATACGGCGTATAAGTATGAGAAAGTTCAATAACTGTCTCATCTGTTGCAGCTGAAATTGAGGCTGAAATAAATGCTGCAGAAAGATATATAAATGCTTTCGGGGTAGGGGTTTTTAGTTTTATCATTATCGTTATTAGTATTTTCTTTTGGTGGGTTGCCAAAATTCTATAGATCAAAATACAGTATTTTTGCTGAATACTAACTGAACATAGCATCCTTTTATCATTATAGTTAAAAGTTTAAAGCTAAAAATCTACCGACGGTAGCTTATGGACATCGAATTCCTTTTTGTCTCAGCATTTTAGACAATTTAATCAATGGCAATCCAATTAGGGCAGTTGGATCTTCACCTTCTAAACGATCGAATAATGTAATTCCTAGGCCTTCAGATTTGAAGCTGCCCGCGCAAGAATATGGTTGTTCAGCCATTAGGTATGATTCAATTTCAGATATCTCTAATTCTCTAAAATAAACATGGAAAGGCACCAATTCAAGTTGATAATTATTTTCAGCACTATCGTAAACGCATAAACCAGTTAAGAAACTAACTCTGTTGTTAGAGCTTTCAATTAGTTGTTTAACGGCATTTTCATGTGTATGAGGTTTTCCTCGTATTTCCCCATTCAATACTGAGCATTGATCTGATCCTATAATTAGAGCATCAGGATGACTTCTTGCCACCGCTTTTGCTTTCTCTAGTGATAAACGTAAGACATAATCCTGCGGAGATTCATTAATGATTGGAGTTTCGTCAATATCAGGAGAGTCTGTAACAAAATCTAAATTTAATCTTTGCAGTAATTCTTTGCGAAAGGGTGAAGTAGAACCTAAAACGATTTTCAATGGTGGCTTGGACATATTTGTTTGTATCTGTTTAATTTCCGATGAAATTGTATAAAAAAGTAGGCTAAGTGTTTAATAATGCTTTACACAAGGGGGGTAAGGTTCTTATAATTCCGCTCTTATGTCGAGTAACAGTACTATTCAACGTTTACCCGTTGAGGTAGACCCTTTTAAGTTAGTTGAACAAGGTCGTTTATTTACTGGAAGAATACCTCAGCAAGATTTTTCTCGTTTGCAGGAATTATTATATTCTAACAATGAAAACGAGAATAACAAACTCATAGAAATTGATTTAGAGTTTACTCGAACTGATACTGGTTTACCTGTAATTAGAGGCCAGATTAAAGCTGAATTACAAATGGTTTGTAATCGATGTTTAGAATCGACTGATCTAAATATTGATACTCCACTAGAAGTTGTTCTAGTCAGCAGTGATGAACAAGCAGAAAGATTACAAGAAGGTTTTGATATCTGGCTGGTTGAAGATCAAAAATTATTTTTACAAGATTTTATCGAAGATGAAATTTTGTTAGCAATGCCGATTGTGATTTCACATGAAGATTGCGAACCAGCCAAAGCGTTAATTGAAGCTTTACCTGGTGATGAAGATTTAGAAGGTCAGCAAAAAGAAAATCCTTTTGCTGCTTTAAAAGATTTAAAACTTAATTAAGAAACTAGTCGAGTTAACTCACTTCATAGTGATTGAAACTCTACGTATTGGAGAAATCCCATGGCAGTACAAAAAAGTAAAGTAACGCGTTCTAGAAGAGGTCAGCGTCGCTCACATGATTCTTTAACGAATCCTACTCTTTCAGTTGATCCAGTATCAGGTGAAACGCATCTACGTCATCATATGACTCCAGATGGTTTTTACCGCGGTCGTCAGGTAATCGCCTCTGCTGTTGAAGTTGAGGACGACGAAGACGAATAAACGAACGTTAGCTCGTTAAATAATCTCACTAAATCGCGGACTCTGTTTCGCGATTTTTCGTATCTGTAATATGATCATGCGCGAATAAGTTCTATGACTGATTTTTTTAATATAATGGTTAACGGTTAATGGCCTCACTGCATCGTATCGCAATTGACACTATGAGTGGAGATAACGGTTTAGAAGCCGCTATTCCGGCTGCACTACTGTTTTTAAAAGAATACCAAGATACAGCTCTGATTTTGGTCGGAGACGAGACCTCAATAAATGCTGAGCTTAGTAAGCATAAAGAACAAGCCAACGATAGATTAATCATTCAACATGCATCCCAAGTTGTTACGATGGATGAAGCACCTGCATTAGCACTGCGTGGGAAGAAAGACTCTTCAATGCGAGTTTCGATTAATTTAGTTAAAGAAGATAAAGCAGATGCTGCCGTAAGTGCGGGTAATACCGGCGCTTTAATGGCAACTGGTCGTTTCGTGTTACGGACCCTAAAAGGTATCGATCGTCCTGCTATATGCGGTGCGATTCCCGCTGCAAATGGGCATACTTATATGCTTGATTTGGGTGCTAATATTGATTCTACTGCCGAACATTTGTATCAATTTGCGATCATGGGATCTGAATTAGTTCATGCGATTGATGGTGTTGATAAACCACGCGTTGGTTTAATGAATATTGGCTCAGAAGATATGAAAGGTAATGAGCAAGTGAAAGCGGCTCATGAAAAACTTCAAAATGGTGAATTTAATTATATAGGTTTTGTAGAAGGGAATGACATATTTCATGGAGATGTTGACATAATTGTATGTGACGGCTTTGTGGGTAATGTCGCTTTAAAAACCTCTGAGGGCTTGGCTACCATGCTATCTGAAGAAATTAAGGCTGGTTATACTAAATCTCTTTATACAAAGTTTGCTGCATTAATTTCTTTGCCGGTTATAAAATCGTTTAGAAAACGCTTTGATCACCGTCAATACAATGGTGCCAGTTTTTTGGGGCTAAAAGGTATAGTGATTAAAAGTCATGGTGGGGCAGATGAGGTCGCTTTTGCTAATGCGATTAAAATTGCGCGCAAAGCAGCGATCGAAAAAGTACCTGAACGCATAGAAGAACACTTACAGAAACACTTACAAGCTTAATTAATAGTATAATAACAATACTAAAGGGATTATTGGATAAAGGATGAACTCGAAAATAACGGGTACAGGAAGCTATCTGCCAGAAAAAGTACTGACCAACCACGATCTTGAGAAAATGGTGGATACCTCTCATGACTGGATTGTAGAACGTACAGGTATAGAAAAGCGCCACATTGCTGCAAAAGGTCAAACCACTTCTGATCTGGGTGAAATCGCTGCTCGAAATGCCATGGAAATGGCTGGAGTTTCACCCGATGACATTGATTTAATTGTATTTGCTACCACGACCTCTGATCTGGTATTTCCCAGTACGGCTTGTTTGTTGCAGACAAAATTGGGTATTGGAAACTGTACTGCGTTTGATGTACAAGCAGTATGTACGGGGTTTGTTTATGCTTTAGGTGTTGCGGATAAATTCATAAAAAGTGGCTCGCATAAATGCGTTTTAGTTGTTGGCGCAGAGACTATGTCAAATATTACAGATTGGACCGATAGAGGAACCTGTATCTTATTTGCTGACGGTGCGGGTGCAGTAATTCTGGAAGCATCTGAGGAAGATGATGGGATCTTATCAACCCATTTACACGCTGATGGGCGATACAAAGAACTCCTTAAAACCAATGGTGGGGTTTCTTCTACTCCAGATTTAATGAAAGCGGGCGGTGTGTATATGGAAATGAAGGGCAATGAAGTCTTTCGTATCGCCGTAAATACACTTGGAAGAATCGTTGATGAAACCCTTGAGTATAATAATTTAAAAAAATCTGATATTGATTGGCTGGTACCGCATCAAGCTAATATTCGTATCATTAAGGCTACTGCTAAAAAATTAAAAATGCCTATGGATCAGGTAGTTGTGACAGTCCATGAACATGGGAATACCTCAGCTGCTTCAGTCCCATTAGCTTTAGATGTTGCGGTTAGAGACGGGCGTATAAAAAGGGGTGAAATCATTTTATTAGAAGCATTTGGTGGTGGCTTCACTTGGGGGTCAGCACTCATTAAATATTAATTTAATTTAGTCACTGAAGAGTTGATCAAAATGATAGTAGAAATATTTAAAAAAGACACCCCCCTACTTTTATGCGGTTTTTACTAATCCTTACTCACGGGTTGGCGTCGCAATGCTCAATCGTTGTCTCGTCTGAGACTTGGTTTAGTACTTTTGAATAATACTTTCTAAAGAGTCTTACGACCATGAGTAGAAAAGTCGCTCTGGAAGATTGTAAACGTTGCCGTCGTTTACATAATCATTTAACAAAAACCAAACTAAAATATCCTGATTATTTTTGTAAACCTGTGCCTGCTTTTGGTGATGAAATGGCGCAGTTAGTCATCGTAGGTCTTGCGCCAGGTTTGCATGGGGCGAATGCGTCTGGGATTCCATTTACGGGAGATGCATCTGGTGAATTTTTATTTAGAACTTTATTTAAATTTGGTTATGCAAATCATCCTGACTCAAACATAGGAGTAGAGTTAAAACTATCTAATTGTAGAATTACCAATGCCGTAAAGTGTTTGCCTCCTCAAAACAAACCGACTAGTAGAGAAGCAAAGAACTGCTCTAAACATTTTTTACAAAAAGAATTGCAAGCGCTATCTGAAGGTTCAGTAATCTTGGCGCTTGGTACTTTAGCGCATAATGAGGTGTTACGATCATTTGGCAAAACGTTATCCAATTTTAACTTTGGTCATAATCAAAGTCATCAATTGGGCAATGGTTTACTTTTACTAGATTCTTATCATTGTTCTCGATATAACACTCAAACCAAGCGCTTAACGCAAGATATGTTTGATCAGGTATTTAACAAGATTCAATCTTTATTGTTACAATCGAATTGAATAACAGCGTAAATAATTCAGAATCATCACTTGAAATAGGTATACATTAATAGATCGTAATGAGCACTAAAAACCCTAATCAACGTTTTGATAGCGCTAGTTTTTTAAAGACAGTGCCACACAAGCCAGGTGTGTACCGGATGATTTCAGAGGATGAAAATATCCTTTATGTGGGTAAGGCTAAAGATCTAAAAAATAGGGTGGCAAGTTATTTTCGCGATAATATCGCCAACTCTCGCACCTATTCGATGGTAAAGCAGATTTGTGATGTAAGAGTGACCATCACAAGCACAGAAGCCGAAGCTTTATTGCTCGAAAGCAATCTTATCAAGAAGTACCAACCGCGATATAACATCTTGTTGCGTGATGATAAGAGTTATCCCAATATTTTTTTATCGAAAGATCAATTTCCTCGTTTAACGTTTCATAGAGGTGCTAAAAAAGCTAAAGGTCAATATTTTGGACCGTATCCCAGTGCCGGTGCGGTCCGCGAAACCTTGTCTTTATTACAAAAGCTATTCCAAGTTAGGCAATGCGAAAACAGTTATTTTAGTAATCGATCTAGACCTTGTTTGCAGTACCAAATAAAACGCTGTACAGCACCATGTACAAATGAAATCACTGACGTTGATTATCAACAAGGCGTAAATCATACCGTCAAATTTTTACAAGGTAAGAGCCAGCAAGTTATCGATGAACTAGTACAGCAAATGGATGTGGCTTCTGCTAACTTAGCATTCGAACAAGCAGCCACATATAGAGATAAAATTGAGCAGTTGCGTCAAATTTCACAACAGCAAAGCATCAGCAAAGATGGGCAATCGAATGTTGATGTTGTTGCAATACAATATGCTTCTAATGTAGCAAGTGTGCAGGTTTTAACGATTCGCAATGGTAATAATTTAGGAAACAAAAACTTCTTTCCAAAATTACCTAGGGCTTATAAGAATACAGTCGAAGATTCACAACCTAAATCCACAGACGGTATTCAAAATTCATTTGAAGAAATCGATATTAATCATCCAGAAGAATCAATACTGTCCTCTTTCTTGGCCCAATACTATATGTCTCGTGAAATACCAAATGAAATATTACTAAGTCATGCTCCTAAAGATTTAGCTGTTTTAGAGCAAATGTTGACACTAAAAGCTGAACGCAAAGTCGCTTTATCACATCGCCTACGGGGTGATCGCGTGCGTTGGGTGGAGATGGCATTGCGAAATGCACAACATGCATTAGCGACACATTTGGCGTCTAAAGCAGGTATTCAAAAGCGCGTGCTTGCTTTACAAGAAGAATTGGATTTGGATTATATTCCCGCTCGGATGGAGTGCTTTGATATCAGCCATACCATGGGTGAAGCAACCGTTGCATCTTGTGTGGTATTTGGTTTGGAAGGACCGATTAAATCCGAATATCGTCGTTATAATATTAATGACATTGTTGGCGGAGATGATTATGCAGCAATGAAACAAGTGCTACAGCGGCGCTTTAAAAAAGTGGTTGATAAAAATAATGCTGGTAACAATGACAAAGAAAAAAAGCTTCCAGATATTTTATTTATAGATGGCGGTAAAGGACAAGTGACGCAAGCTGTTGATGTGCTCTCTGATTTGCAGATATCTGGTGTCGACATCATTGGTGTAACCAAAGGGGAAGGGCGCAGACAAGATATGGATACCTTGACGATATTGTCAAATCACGATTCTGAAAAGGGTTTTGATAGTGACAATCAACTAAAAGAGAAACTCTATTTGCCTGCTCATTCGAGTGCTTTGCATTTAGTGCAACAAATTCGAGATGAAGCACATCGTTTTGCTATAAGTGGGCATCGGCAAAAACGTCAAAAAGCCAGAAACACATCGCCTTTAGAAGGAATTCCAGGTTTGGGCCCTAAACGCCGCCAAGACTTGTTGAAACAATTTGGCGGCATTCGAGCGATCACTCGTGCTAGCGTAGAAGAGTTATCTAAAGTAAATGGAATCAGTGCTAATCTGGCCGAAAAGATTTATGATGTGTTCCATTCTGAATAGTGTTGTTTTGACTATTTAACGATATAATCTGCGCAAAGTTTCAAAAGTGTATTCTTTATTAGCAAACAGGTTTGCCGTGACTTTCAATTTACCTATCTTCCTTACGATATTACGCATCCTGGCTATTCCTCTAGTCGTTTTGTTTTTCTATTTGGACAAGCCATTTATGACTGCCTTTACCTTTGGTATGGCGGGTCTAACTGATTTTGTTGATGGGTATTTAGCGAGAAAATATAATCAAGAATCGCGCTTTGGTGCATTCTTAGATCCTGTTGCGGATAAATTACTCGTAGCTGTCGCATTGTTATTAGTGGTGGAACGAGAAGGTGCTTTATGGATGACTTTAGCGGCTGTGATTATTATTTCTCGTGAGATAACAATATCTGCTTTACGAGAATGGATGGCAGAGGTCGGTCAGCGAAGTAAGGTTGCGGTGGCATATGTGGGTAAGGTAAAAGCGGTTACTCAAATTTTATCGTTGATATTTTTATTGTATAACAAAGACTTATTTGGCATCCCAATCCGTGAGTTAGGTTTAGTTTTATTGGTCATTGCTACCGTGCTTACGGTTGTGTCGATGGTGCAATATTTGAAGGATGCGTTTGGACCACAAGAATAATTGTGTTTTAAAACAGCCCAAAAGTAGGGGGGTGTCTTTTTTAATCCTCTATAATCACTACAAAATCACCAATTTCCATCAAATCAAACAATTCGATCACATCATGATTAGCCATGCGGACGCAACCATGAGAAGCAATTTGTCCTAATAAGCCCTCTTCATCTGTTCCATGAATATAAATATACCTTGAATACGAATCGACGTTATTTTGCTCTTTATCCGAACCTTTATTTAAGCCTTCTTCTAACCCTTCTAGCCACAAAATACGGCTAGTAATATTATCTTGGTCACTTCTGATTTCGGGATCATGAAGTATTTTAGCAATCTGATGGGTGTTTTTTCGGGCTTTAAAGATAGAAGCAATAGGCGCATTTTCTCCAAACTTTTCAGCAATACAGTGAATACCTAGAGGAGTTTTATAACTACCGGATTGGTTGCCCGTTCCAGCTTCAGCTGTTGAAACCATATATTCTTTAACTAGGGCATTGTCATTTATCAAGTACAGTTTTTGTTCCGAGACAGAAACTATAGCTATGATATGTTGGGTTTTATGGGGAAATTTTTTTTTCAAATCATTAATTAGTGATTTGAAACGATTATACTTTTGTTGTTTATTATTTGATGAGTTGTCAGTAGATTCTGACATTAGTCCGTATCAGACATATCAATAGCCACCATTTTTTCATTTTCTTTTTTATCATCTTTACGACGTTCTTCAAGGTCAGTGAAATAGGTCTCATTTTCACCCGTTATATATTCGCCAGTGAAGACTGAGCAATCAAAAGTGGTCAATTCTTTATTACCTGCGGTGACAGCATCAATCATGTCGTCAATTTCTTGATAGATTAATCGATCGGCACCAATTTCTTTAGCAACTTCTGCTTCCGTTCGGTTATGCGCCATTAATTCTTGAGCGGCAGGCATATCAATTCCATAAATATTTGGATAACGTATCGCTGGAGATGCTGATGCAAAGTACACTTTGTTAGCACCAGAGTCCCGTGCCATTTGTACGATCTCTTTTGACGTTGTCCCGCGCACAATAGAGTCATCAACCAGCATTACATTCTTTCCTTTAAATTCGATATCTAAAGGATTCAATTTGCGTCTAACAGATTTCTTACGAAGTTTCTGTCCTGGCATGATAAAGGTTCTGCCGATATAGCGATTCTTTATATAACCTTCACGATAGGGTACACCTAAAGTGATTGCCATTTCTAAAGCAGAAGTACGACTAGTATCAGGAATAGGTATTACAACGTCTATATCGTGATCAGGCCATTCTTTCTTCACTTTTTCAGCAAGGTTATGACCCATGCGCATACGTGCTTTGTGTACATAAACTTGGTCGATAACAGAGTCTGGTCTTGCAAAATAAACATACTCAAATATACAAGTATAATATCTTGGATTTTCAGCACATTGTTTAGTATGCACTTGTCCGTCATGAGTGATGAAAATGGCTTCTCCTGGTTCGATATCACGCACCACTTCATAACCTTGAGTCACTAGAGCGACACTTTCAGACGCTAGCATATAATCTGTGCCAAGCTCGGTTTCGCGTTTACCAAATACTAAAGGACGAATGCCATTCGGATCGCGAAAACCTAAAATACCATCACGAGTAATCATTGCTACTACTGAATATGCACCAACGCATCGTTTATGTACACCAGCTACGGCAGCAAATACTTCTTCAGGTTGAACACGGTAGGCTTTATATTTTTGTAGCTCTTGGGCGAATATATTCAATAAAACTTCGGAATCAGAAGTCGTGTTTATATGTCGTCTGTCTTGTTTATATAACTCACGTTTGAGTTCATGCGCATTGGTTAAATTACCATTATGAGCCAATGAAATTCCGTAAGGTGAATTCACATAAAAAGGCTGTGCTTCGGAATTTGATGATGAACCAGCGGTAGGATATCGTAAGTGTCCTACTCCCATATTACCGAGTAAACGGCGCATATGATTTTGCCGAAAAACATCAGTGACTAAACCATTTTTTCTTCTTATATAGAGTCGTTTGCCGTCGCTGGTGACCATGCCTGCTGCATCTTGACCACGGTGCTGGAGTACTAATAAACCATCATAAATTTCTTGATTAACTGGGGTATGGCTTAAAATGCCAATTATTCCACACATGCGGGAAGCTACCTGACTATTGAATAAATTATAAAAAAAGGGTTACATTAGTTCGTTGTTGTTTCATCAGTGCTTGGGGTGATGCCTGATGGAATCTCTTTAGAAGGTGAAATGATATTACTTTCTTCTAATTTTTCGTTAACGATTTCGTTTAAATTTTCTGGAATCAGGGTCTGCAACCAAGCAGCAGATTCTTGAAACTTAGGAATAAATTTAGATTTTTGCCACATCTCTTGATTGGGTAATTCGGTTAAACTTAATAGCATGGTTAATAACGTAATTGCTAACGCACCCAAAGCAATACCTAAACCTGTACCTAGAATTCGATCAAACGTCCCTAAACCAATAGCATTCACCAGCTTGTGAAGTAGGAAGTTAATGATAGCTCCTGCAATCAAAACACCTAAGAATATGAGTAAAGCGGCGACGCCTGTCTGCATCACCTCGCTGCTAAGTTTTATTGGAAGTGCTTGCGCGACATCATCTTTAAATCTAATCGCGAGTAAAATTGCAGCAGTCCAAGTAGCTAGGAATATACCCATCCACACCAGACCGCGCATGAAACCGATAAGTGCAGTAATAACAATGATTACTACGATTGCAATATCAAAATAATTGAAATCCATCAATTCCACCTTTGATTAAAACCTAAATTATAAGCGATAAATGTATTATTGAGAGACAACTAAGCTGTTTTGTACAAAGAAGTTCTTTTGGTAACGACGTTTCATAGACTGTTGTGCTGATAAAGCAGCATTGCGGTCTTGATGTCCACCTACTCGTACTCTATAAAGTATTTTGTTATTGCTTTTAGTTTGTGTGATGAATGAAACATAACCTTCACTATTCATTGTTTTGGCTAGTTTATTTGCTCGTGACTGACTAGAAGTTGCGAGTAACTGGATGGCGTATTTGCCACTTTTAGATGTAGTTGCTTTTGGTTTTTCAGTCTTTTTTGCAACAGCTTTCTTAGGCGCTGGCTTCTTCTTAACTACTTTTTTGACTGGTTTTTTTGGTTCATTTTCTATAGTCGGTTTAAATGCTTTTTCTTCTTCTTTTTGTGTTTCTTGGGTACTTGCTACAACACTATTGTTAGTCTCAGTTTCTTGATTAGCTGCTGCAGTTGTATTATTTGCAATTGTGGTTGAATTGCTGGTATTGATTTCTTGTTCTTCGTTTTTATTGGGTGGTCTAAAAGAGAAGCCGGGGTCACTTGAACTGGTATTATTATTTGTCGATGATTCAGTGACAGTATTTTCTACAACTTTAGCGGTTGTCTTTGCCGTTGAGCTAGCACTATCAGTAACCGCTTCAACAACATTAGATGCACCATTAGTGATACTTGAAGCAGTACCAGATGCAGATGCTATTACAGCATTGCCTGCGTCAGTTACTTTATCTTTAGCTTCATCCACTAGCGTTGCTGCTGAATCCGTAACTTTGCTGGTGGCTTCGGATAGACTAGGGATAGAAACTTCAGGAGCACCAGGTAGCTTCATATCAACAATTTCTTGTCTTGCGCTACTTTTGTCTTTTAGCAAATAACCGAGTAAAAGAGCTGCGATTATTGCTAGTACAACTGCGCCAATTCCGCGTTTTACCATTGCATTATCCATGTTTCAAAGAATCTCCATAATTAACAGTTATCTAATATTTCTGATATTACCAGAAAAGAACCAAAGGCAACCACTCTATCTTTATCTTTGGCGATGTTTTTAAGTGCATCACAGGCTTCTTTAAAAGTAGCATAACTTGTGACTTTGTTTAGTGTGTTAACTGACTCACTTTGTTCAACCTTTTCTTTAGTTTTCTTATCAGCTGGCAGTTGACTAAACTGACTAAAGTGTTGTTTTAATTCAGATAAACCGAGCCCACGAGAACCTTCAGTAGCTACAATATGCCATTCATCAATGACACCATGCATGATCTCCAGTACATTGTTTACGTCTTTATCACGTAACATTGAAAAGAGTGCGTAAGTCTTTCCTTTAACTGGATTTTGTTGAATATATTTTGCCAGTTCTTTGGCTGCATGTGGGTTGTGCGCAACGTCAATTAGCCACTCTGGATTGGTTCTTAGTATTTCTAAGCGCCCACTAACGCGTGCTGATTTTAATCCTTTATTTATCGAATCAATAGAAACCGGCAAGATTGGTTGTATCGAAAATAATCCTGTAATTGCCGTGGCTGCATTATTTAATTGAAACTCACCTGGCATTGCCGGAGTTTCTAATTCATAACTATTCTCATTGTTTTTCAATAGCCAAGTATTATTTTTTTTATGATCAGTTAATGTGTAAGAAAAATTTTCATTGATTTGTTGCAACCTAGCACCAATACGTTTTGCTTCGGATGCAATGGTAATGGGTGGATTATTATCACCGGAAATCACAGGCACGCCATTTCGCATGATGCCTGATTTCTCAACTGCAATAATATCTCGGTCGTCTCCTAGCCAATCAATATGATCAACACCAATACTGGTAATTATTGCTAAGGACGTATCCCACAAGTTCGCCGCATCTAATCTGCCACCTAAACCAACCTCTATGATAGCGACGTCAACATTCTGTTTCTGATAGATTAACATTGCAGCAAGTGCAGAAAATTCAAAATAAGTCAGACTTACATCTTCAATTGAACCTTCATCGTTCTTGATAGAGCGCCTTGCTTTGTCTATCTCGCTGAACGCTTCAATAATGATTTCATCAGTTGCTTGTTTACCATTTAAAACAATTCTTTCGTTGTAGTTAAGCAAGTGTGGAGATGTGAAAGCACCAGTTTTATAACCTTCAGCGCGTAGTATTGCATCTAAAAAAGCAACAGTTGAACCTTTGCCATTAGTCCCAGCGACAGTGATGATAGGAAAGCTGGGTTTAAGTAGATTAAGGTTTTTTGCTACCTTTCCAATTAGTTCAAGACCTAAATCAATTTCAGAAAGATGAAGTGTTTCTTGCCAACTGAGCCAATCTTCTAAGGTTTGTTTCATTCTATCTAAGTTTCAAATGAATAAGCTATTTAATTTAATCAGTCAAAATCGCTTAAAAGTAGGGGGGTGTCTTTTAAGCCATTATAACGTATTAAAAGACGTTATTTTTCTGACTTATCCTGGCTGTCTTCAGTATTATTTTGTTCAGGGGTTTTTGCAACCTCAGGTTTTTCAATGGCGTCAATTTCTTCCATATTTGCTGGACGAGGTTTATGCGTCAACATGCAAATGATGTCGATAATTTCTTGGCGTAGCATTTGTCTTGGAATGATACGATCGATTGCACCCTTTTCAATTAAAAATTCACTGCGTTGAAATCCTTCTGGCAGTTTTTCTCCAACCGTTTGTTCGATAACTCTGGGACCGGCAAATCCAATCAACGCTTTAGGTTCAGCGATAATCACATCACCTAACATTGCAAAACTTGCAGAAACACCACCCATGGTAGGGTCTGTTAACACTGAAATATAAGGAATATCTGCAGCGGCCAATTTGGTCAAGACAGCACTAGTTTTTGCCATTTGCAAAAGCGAAAATAATGCTTCTTGCATACGTGCGCCGCCACTGGCAGAAAATACAATGAATGGAATTTTATTGCGAAGTGCTTCATTGGCGCCTTGTACAAAACGTTCGCCAACTACCGAACCCATCGAACCACCCATAAAGCGAAAATCAAAAGAGGCAGCGACAACAGGTACACCGTGTATTTGACCTTTCATTACCACAAAAGAATCTTTTTCTTCGGTTGTTTTTTGTGCATCAGACAGTCGGTCTTTGTATTTTTTACTGTCTTTAAATTTTAAGATGTCAATCGGTGTGATATTTGCACCAATCTCAGCACGATTATCTTCATCTAAAAATAACTCTAAACGCTTACGACCACCTAATCTTTCGTGGTGATTGCATTTAGGGCAAACTTCTAAATTTCTTTCTAAATCAGCACGATAGAGTACTGAATTACACGACGGACATTTATGCCATAAGCCTTCTGGAATCGTTTTCTTTTTTGCTGTAGTTGCATCTGTGCGGATACGAGATGGAATTAGCTTTTCAAACCAGCTCATATCGAAAATGCCTTTACCTTGATCTTTCATGCTGTAATATTTTTACCTATGCGTCCATTGCAGTGCGCATTGATTTTAATAATGCGCCAATTTGGTCGAGTATTGTATCAGTATCATCTGGATTATTTTCAATAATTTTTACAATAGCGCTGCCAACAATTACACCATCAGAAACTTCAGATATTGCAGCTGCACTATCCGCATCTTTAATGCCAAAGCCGACACCTACGGGTAAATGTGTATGCGATTTGATAGCTGTCACTTTCTCAGAGACTTCATCTACATTAAGTATGCTCGAACCGGTAACTCCTTTCAGCGATACATAATAAAGATACCCTGAACCTGCATTTGCGATACGTTTTATGCGTTCTTCTGTGGTCGTTGGTGATAATAAGAAAATTGGATCGATATCATATTTTCCTAAAACCTGTGACATTTGTTCGCTTTCTTCAGGAGGTAGATCGACCGTTAATAAACCATCAATACCTACTTCAGCGGCTGCTTTAGCAAAATTCTCGTAGCCAAACGATTCAACTGGATTTAGGTAGCCCATTAACACAATTGGTGTTTCCGTATTGCTCTGACGAAACGCTTTTACCATTTCAATAACGTCAGCCACACTAGTGTGATGCACTAAAGCACGTTCACAAGCTAATTGGATAGTTGGACCATCTGCCATTGGATCAGAAAAAGGAATACCCAACTCAATAACATCTGCACCAGCTTCAACCATGCGATGCATTAAGGGTACTGTAATCGACTTGTTTGAATCACCCGCTGTGACATACGGAATTAAAGCTTTTTTATTATTTTTTTCTAAGGCTGCAAAGCAGTCTTTTAATCTATTGCTCATATTGTGATTCCTTCAAGCGCGGCAACTGTATTCAAATCTTTATCTCCGCGTCCTGAAAGATTCACTACGATCGTCTGATCTTTGTCCATGGTTGGTGCTAATTTTTTAACATAAGCAAGCGCATGTGCAGATTCTAAGGCAGGAATAATGCCTTCGATTCGACACAGGTCATGAAAACCTTCCAATGATTCAGCATCAGTCACAGAAACAGCATTAGCACGACCCATATCAATCAATAAACAATGCTCGGGGCCAACACCCGGATAATCCAAACCTGCAGAAATAGAGTAAGGTTCTATGACTTGGCCGTTATCGTCTGCCATTAAGTACATACGATTGCCGTGAAGTACCCCTGGTTTTGCCGTACTTAGTGTAGCCGCATGTTCACCCGTATCTAAGCCCATTCCGGCAGGCTCGACACTGTAAATATCTACATCAAGATCTGGTAGGAACTCATGGAACAAGCCAATCGCGTTTGAACCGCCACCCACACACGCTACCAATGCATCAGGTAAACGACCCGTTTGCTCCAAACATTGTTGCTTCGCCTCGCGGCCAATAATCGCTTGGAAGTTACGTACCATTTTTGGATAAGGGTGTGGGCCTGCAACTGTACCAATGCAATAGAAGGTATTATCAACGTTAGTTACCCAATCACGCATGGCTTCATTGAGTGCATCTTTGAGTGTTTTAGAACCTGAAGAAACAGGACGAACTTCTGCGCCTAGCAGTCTCATTCGATAGACATTTTGTTTTTGACGTTCCACGTCTTTTTCGCCCATGTAAACGACACATTCTAAACCAAGACGTGCAGCTATCGTGGCGCTAGCAACACCATGTTGGCCTGCACCGGTTTCCGCAATAATTCTTGGTTTGCCCATGTGCTTGGCTAATAAGGCTTGGCCGATAGTGTTATTAATTTTATGCGCACCAGTATGATTTAAATCCTCACGTTTTAAGTAGATTTGCGCACCGCCCAATTCTTTAGACCAACGTTCTGCGTGATAGAGCGGGCTAGGGCGGCCGACGTAATAACGTAAATCATCGTCCATAGCGGCTTGGAAACTTGGATCATTTTGAAGCAGTTTGTAGGCATCATCCAATTCTTGGATTGCTTCGATCAAAGTCTCAGACGCAAAACGACCACCGTAGATTCCAAAATGACCATTCTCATCGGGTAACTGAGACCAATCGACTTTACTCAGATCAATCCCACTAAGGTCATGATCTGTAATATCATTTTTAATTTCACTATTACAATTTGTGGAATCAGTTTTCATTACACTGGACACGGTATACCTCGTTCATCAGTTTCTTAATTTTTACCGGGTCTTTGACTCCGGGTTCACTTTCTACGCCACTGCTTAAATCAACACCATACAAGTCTAATTGTTGCAGAGCATCGGCAATATTTTCTGGGTTCAATCCACCTGCAAGTATAATCGGTTTTTGCTGTATTTGTGGTACATTTTTCCAGTCAAATGTTTGGCCAGTACCACCCGCCATACCGCTGGCATGACTATCGACTAAAAAACCTTTCGCACTTGTATATTGTTCAGTTACTTTTGTAAATTCAGCTTCAGATGCAATGCCTTTCATCCCGATGGCTTTGATATAAGGTCGCGAAAATGATTCACAATACTCCGCGCTTTCAAGTCCATGAAACTGAAGTAAATCTAGCTTAACTTCGTTCAAAACTTCATTTACAAAATCTTTATCCGCATCAAGAAATAAACCAACACTTGTAACGAATGGTGGAAGTGAATCACAAATCTCTCGTGCTTGGCTAATACCCACATTGCGAGGGCTCTTTTTATAGAAGACTAATCCGATTGAATCTACGCCTAAATCGCATATATTTTGCGCAGCTTCAATGGATGTTATGCCACATATCTTGACACGTGTTCTCGTATTGTTTTGCTGATTACTTTGCATGGGGTGAAGGTAACATAGGAAGCATAAACAATGAAGATACAGTTTTTAAGTTATTTGAAAAGACAGATACAAGTGCGTGTTTCAATTAGCGAAAGTGTCCAAAAGTAGGGGGGTGTCTTTTTCAAATGTTTTTAAGGTGTTTTTAAGGTAAAAAATGTAACATTCGCGAATGAATCTTTATCAACAAAGCTTTCTTGCATTAATGCAGACAGACACGCAAAAAAAGCGGGAGCAAGTTGATGCTTTGTTTTCTGCATGGAATCAGTCAAAGCTTGAAAGAAAAAGTTTCGATTTAGTAACAATAGAAATTCCTGGTCGACCCAAAAAACCAGAGTTGATAGACCATTCGCAATTAAAACAACGAAAATTAGGTTCCGAAGTTGGCAGAGCTACTTTGATTCATGCCATTTTGCATATTGAATTCAATGCTATTAATTTAGCTTTGGATGCCGTTTATCGTTTTCGCGATATGCCTGATGATTATTATGGTGATTGGTTAAAAGTAGCGTCTGAAGAATCTTATCATTTCTCGCTATTAGAAAAACGTTTGAACGATATGGGTTATGCCTATGGCGATATGCCTGCGCATAATGGCTTATGGGAGATGGTATTAAAAACAGACCATGACGTACTCATTCGTATGGCATTAGTGCCAAGGGTTTTAGAAGCAAGAGGCTTAGATGTAACGCCTGGAATGATCGAAAAATTACGCAAAGTCGGTGATATTGAAACGATTAAAATTCTAGAAATTATACTTCGTGATGAAATAGGACATGTAGCAATTGGGTCGCATTGGTTTAAATATTGTTGTGATATACAACAATGCGAGCCGGAAGAAACTTTTAGACATTTGTTACATAAATATATGGGTGGAGGTCCAAATGGTCCATTACATAAAGAAGCCCGTTTGCAAGCTGGTTTTAGTCAAAACGAAATTGATGAATTAATTAAAATGGTTTAGTGTGTTTTTGTATAAATTACATGAATGATATCAATATCAATCAATTCACAAAGTTGAAACCAAATAAGCATAATCAACGTTAATAATAGTTAAATTAAAAAGTAGGCTTTGTTATTTTAAATCCGTATATAATTCGTGATTAGAATCGATGTCTTTTCCCATAACAGCTTTTAGGCAGGAAATAATGTTTTATAAAAAAATCCCAGTTATCAAATTCTTAGCAGTATTTACGTGCGTAGTGTCTATCTCAGCCTGTAGTAATACTGATATCGGTAATAAACAAGCGGATATTAAATCTATTGATCGATTTGAAGGATTCAATCGCAAAATATACAGACTCAATAATGGTGCTGATGGCATGATCTTAAGGCCAATTGCAAAAGGCTATAAAGCGATAACGCCTAAAATTGTCGATACCAGTATTGGTAATTTCTTTTCTAATTTAGATGACGTCGGTAATGTTATTAATAATAGTCTTCAAGGGAAATTTGCCGATGCGGGCAGTGATTTAGAAAGAGTTGTTTTTAACTCAACATTAGGTTTTGCTGGCTTGGTTGATATAGCATCATCTGTTGGACTGAAAAAACACGATGAAGATTTTGGACAAACACTAGCCAAATGGGGAGTGAAATCTGGTCCTTATGTGATGCTACCATTTTTTGGTCCTACTACTGTTCGTGATGGTATTTCACGATTTTCTGTAGATCGTGCAACTGACCCCACTACTTACTCGGACGAAAATATTGCACTATTTATCGCAGAAACAGTGAAAAAACGCTCAGACTTATTTGCCCAAGAGGGTGTACTTGATGATTTATCAGATGATAAATACAGTGCTTTGAGAGATGTTTGGATTCAAAATAGAAACTTCTTGATAAATGATGGTTCAGCAGAAAGTAGTTCTGGTGATGATCTCATTGATGAGCTTGAAAGCTTATAAAAAATCAGTAAATATCTAGCCGACTTTGCTTGATCAAGTTCTTTTGGACTTGATCACAACCCTCTTTATATAAGACAATCCTTTTTTACTCTAAAAATCTGTCTATGAACATTCATATTCTTGGAATCTGTGGAACCTTCATGGGTGGCATAGCGTTGCTCGCAAAAGAGTCTGGTGTCTCTGTGAGTGGTTCCGATGAAAACGTTTATCCGCCAATGAGTAACTTGCTCGAAAATCAGGGTATAAACCTCCAACAAGGTTTCGAGATTGATCATCTGCAAGAAATCTCAACTGAAAATAACAGCCAAGTTGTGGTTGGTAATGTTATGTCTCGGGGCACAGAAGTGGTTGAATATACCCTCAACCAAAAGCTTCCCTATACCTCCGGCCCCAAGTGGTTATATGAAAACATCCTGAAAGATCGCTGGGTGTTGGCAGTTTCGGGTACTCATGGTAAGACAACTACAGCAAGTATATTGGCTTGGATACTAGAATATGCAGGTTTAAAACCTGGGTTTTTAATCGGTGGAGTCCCAGAGAATTTTGGATTGTCGGCTAGACTAGGTGATTCACCTTTTTTTGTGGTCGAAGCAGATGAATACGATACTGCCTTTTTCGATAAACGCTCAAAATTTGTTCATTATCATCCGACAACCTTAATCGTTAATAATCTCGAATACGATCATGCCGATATATTTTCTGATCTGGATGCGATAAAAACCCAGTTCCATCATTTGCTTCGAATGATACCGGGTAAAGGTTTGGTGGTAACGAATGGTGAAGAACAAAACATAGACGATGTTATTGATAAAGGGTGTTGGACCCCACTTGAGAAATTCTCAGCGACTGACCAATCTGGAAAAATTCAAAACATTTCAGGTTGGAGTGTCAAATATATCAATCCTGATGGTAGTGAATTTGAAGTATTGTTTGATGGAGAACTGCAAGGTTGGGTGAGTTGGCCTTTATTAGGAAAACACAATGTGAGCAATGCTTTGGCGGCAATAGCTGCTGCTAGGCACGCGGGTGTTCCAGTAAAGCATGCGATTGATGCTTTGAGTGAATTTAAAGGCATAAAACGTCGTATGGAATTACGAGGTAAAGTTAATGACATCAGCGTGTATGATGATTTTGCGCATCATCCCACAGCGATTGAAACAACCATTAAAGGCTTACGTGCAAATATAGGCGAAAGAAAAATTATAGCTGTATTAGAACCGCGTTCAAATACCATGCGCCTAGGTATACATAAAGAAACCTTGGCAAGTTCTTTAGATGAAGCAGATGAGGTTTTTTTGTTTCAACCTAAAGGTTTGGATTGGGAAATAGGGCATGTCTTAGATGCCTTAGCTAACAAATCAAGTTTGCATGATGATATTGATGATTTAGTGACTACACTTTGTCAGCAAGCAAATAGCGGCGACCATATTTTGATTATGAGTAATGGTGGTTTTGGTGGTATACATGAGAAACTCCTCCAAGCACTCGAACACAAGGCTTAATAAAATGGCTAATCAAAACAAGAGAATTACGTTAATTATGACTGGCGCATCAGGCGCGCAATACGGGATTCGTCTGCTTGAAGAATTAGTCAAAGCAAAGGTTGAGGTTTCATTATTACTCTCAAGACCGGCACAGTTGGTGATTAATACAGAAACCGAATACAAAGTACCTTCGCGTGCATCAGAGCTGGGAGCTTATTTTACCGATTTATTTAATGCTGCTCCTAATCAAATAAAGGCCTATGAACGCGAGCAATGGATGGCACCTATCGCCAGCGGCAGTGGTGTTGCCGATGCTACCGTGGTTTGTCCATGTACAACGGGTACGCTATCGGCAATAGCCGTTGGTAGTAGCAATAATCTTATCGAACGTGCTGCGGATGTGGCCATAAAAGAACGTAAGAAGTTAATTTTGGTAGTCCGTGAAACTCCATTTTCAGATATTCATCTAGAAAACATGTTGAAATTATCTCGTATGGACGTAGTGATTTTACCTGCAAACCCTGGTTTTTATCATAAACCTAAAACCTTAGAAGATATTGTTGATTTCATGGTCGCACGAATTCTTGAGCACTTAGATATTCAACAAGAAATATTACCCATGTGGGGTAGCGACGACTTTTGATAGAGGAATGGCAACTACCTGAAGAGTAAAGTTGAAAACCTGATAAAAGTAGGGGGGTGTCTTTTATGAATATTCTATCCATAATGGGCTAATTATATCCAGCCTTAGCTTGCTATTCATGGCGCAAGCACTTATATTCTCGACACTATTGTCTACACTCGATTGAAATCTTACAACAACACTTAAATACAGGAGCACTCCGTGGCTACAGTTGATATTACAGCAGATAGTTTTGAAGAAACCATTGAAAAAAATGACATTGTTATTGTCGACTTTTGGGCAGAATGGTGTGGTCCTTGTAAATCATTTTCACCGATTTATGATGCGGTCTCAGAAAAGCATGACGACATCGTTTTTGGTAAAATAGATACCGAAGCAGAACAAGAATTATCAGGTCATTTTCAGATTCGTTCGATTCCAACACTGATGATTTTCCGCGAGCAAGTGGTGCTATTTTCTCAAGCAGGAATGTTAAATGCAGAGCAACTGGAAGACGTGATCAGCAAAGTAAAATCTGTAGATATGGCTGAAGTTCATGCTGAAGTTGCTAAGCAGGAATCTGCTGAAGAATAATCGACCTATAAAAACAGTTAAAAAAAAGATATGAATCCCGATTTTCTTGATTTTGAACAACCTATTGCTGAATTAGAAGCTAAGATTGATGAGCTAAGATACGTCAGTAGTTCAGACGTTGATGTGAATCTTGCTGATGAAGTTGAACGGCTAGAAAGCAAATGCAAGTCGTTAACTACTTCAATCTTCTCTAAATTGACGTCAAAGCAAATAGGTCAGTTAGCGCGTCACCCAAAACGACCTTATACATTCGATGTCGTCGACCGTATTTTTACTGATTTTCAGCAGTTACATGGTGATCGCACTTATGGCGATGATAAAGCCATAATTGGTGGTATGGCACGTTTTGAAGGCAATCCCGTGATGGTGATTGGACATCAAAAAGGACGTGATACAAAAGAAAATATTAAACGTAATTTTGGGATGCCGCGTCCTGAAGGTTACCGTAAAGCACTACGTATGATGAAGCTTGCTGAAAAGTTTCATTTGCCGGTAATTACGTTTGTCGATACACCAGGCGCCTATCCTGGGATAGGTGCTGAAGAGCGTGGACAAAGTGAAGCAATTGCGCGTAACCTATTTGAAATGGCAAAACTACGAACCCCTATTATTGCAACGATTATGGGTGAAGGTGGCTCTGGTGGGGCACTGGCTATTGCCGTTGCAGACAGGGTGATGATGCTGCAATACAGTACCTATTCAGTGATTTCACCTGAAGGTTGTGCATCCATTTTGTGGAAAGATGCAGGCAAAGCATCTGATGCAGCAGAAGCACTAGGAATTACAGCCGAAAAACTAAGTAAGCTTGATTTGATCGATAAAATTATTGATGAACCTTTAGGTGGTGCGCATCGTGATTATGATGCTGTGGCAAATAATATTCGTGAAGCGCTTAAGTCAAGTCTGCGAGAACTACGCGCTTTAAATACTGATCAATTGCTTGAAAAACGTTATCAAAAACTATTGGAATTTGGTCGGTTTGAATCTTGAGTTATCACCAAAAGTTTTACTGACTCAATTACAATCAATACTCCTTCACTCGTACCCAAAAAATAAAGTTTCAACGATTAACATCTTAGTCGCCTATAGTGGCGGCTTAGATTCTCATGTTCTACTACATCTACTTTCTCAATTATCAACACCTAATATAAATCTCAGGGCAATCTATGTTAATCATGGTTTGCAGGTTGAAGCGGGCGCATGGGCGCATCATTGTGAAAATATCTGCGAAAGCTTAAACGTACCATTCCAAAGTATTGACCTAAATCTATCAGTTGCTAAAGGCGAGAGCACCGAAGAAGTTGCTAGGAAATTTCGCTATCAAGCGCTTGCTGATAATATTTTAGACGACGAAATTCTACTAACTGCCCACCATCAAAATGATCAAGCCGAAACCTTGTTATTACAACTCTTTAGGGGGGCAGGGGTGCAAGGTCTAGCTTCTATGCCAGTACTCAATAAGTTTAACGCAAGCAAAAATCTACACGTTCGTCCTTTATTAGGTTTTTCAAGAGAGGCGCTTGAAACTTACGCCAAAAAACATCATCTCCAGTTTGTTGAAGATCCCAGTAATCAAGATACTGCTTTTGATCGTAATTTTTTAAGACAAAAAATATTGCCCCAACTTCGTGAACAGTGGTTAGGATTAGATAAAACAATTTCACGTGCTGCGAGTATTCAAGGTGAAACAAAAATTCTGTTAGATGAATATGCTGCTGAAGAGCTACCAAAAGTGCTCAGTAAAGAAGCCTATTTTGCCGAAAGTATAAACACACTCTCATTAGCACCTATTAATCTTTCTGCGTTAAAAGAATTAAGTCTAGCAAAACAACGTTTGGTAATGCGTTATTGGATCTCACAGCAAGGATTTAACAATCCATCTGATAAAAAACTGTCTCATATATTCAGTGATCTCATTGATGCTGGTGATGATAAACAACCATTAATTAAATGGACTGGAGTTGAGTTACGACGATATCAAGATTGCATTTATATTATGCATCCCCTATCGAAACACGATGTTAGCCAAGTTTTGGATTGGGATATTAAAGAATCTCTGCAGGTTAAATCGCTAGGAATCGTGCTTGAGCTAAAGCTACTTTCTGATGAAATAATGGAAGATTCAAAAAACGTTACGGTACGTTTTCGTCAAGGGGGCGAGAAAATTGATATTCCTAAAAGAGGTAGGATTAGTCTAAAAAATTTATTCCAAGAAAAAGAAGTGCCAACTTGGATTCGATCGCGATTGCCATTAATCTATGCAGACGATAAATTAGTAAAAATTGTCAATCTAGAAAACTATAAAAGACACCCCCCCACTTATTGACGGTTTTGGTTTATATTTTAAATGTTACACATCAGTTATCATTTTATCTTTCCAGCGATTCTAATCGCGCTATTATACCGAAAATCATGGAAACGAAGTTATCTCATTATCATGTCGACGATGTTGGTGGACCTCGATCATCTGTTAGCAAATCCTATTTATGATCCTACACGCTGTAGTATTGGGTTCCATCCTTTGCACACCGAAATACCCATCTTTATTTACCTATTATTATCCTTTTTTCCTAAAACGCGTTTGATTGGAATAGGCTTACTCATACATATGGCACTAGATTCAATTGACTGCCAATTTACTAATGGCATTTGGTTTACAGTCTAATGGCCTTATTATTAATGTAATATCATTCTTAATATAAGATTATTCCATGTATAAAGGACAACATCTTTTTATAAAAAAAGCATCTGGGACATACACTCATCACGGTTTAGGCTTGAGTGATGACCGCGTTATCCATTATTCAGGACTGGCGAATGATTTTGTTACGGAAGGTGTTATCGAAGAAATTTCCATGGATGAATTCTGCGAAGGTAAGAAAGTTAATATCAAACCACATTTAGATCGTGCCTTTGACTTTGAAGAAACAATTATCAGAGCAGGCTTAAGACTAGGTGAAACTCAATACCACATATTACATAATAACTGTGAGCACTTTGTAGAATGGTGCATTACGGGTAAGCACCAAAGTGATCAATCTACGCGAGGCAAGCTCCTTTACTCTGCAGGAATTGGTGCAAGAGCATTATGGGGTGCAAAAAACCCGCTTGGATTCGTCGCAGGTGCAGCAGCGGGATACGCTTATATTCATCACCAAGGTAAACAAAAAATTCCTGACTTCAAAGAATTAGAAGCCGAGTTTGAACGTATCATGGAAACAAAAGAGCGTTTAAGCTATTAAAAAATATAAATATTGCCGAATATTAAGCATTAATATCTGCTTACTAACATAAAAAAGACACTCCCCCACTTTTAAGAGGTTTTCAATCTCAATTATTTTTGTAGTGACATCACTTCTATTTATCACTTAAAAACTGGCATTGGCATATATACCAGTCATCAGTTATGACTAAAAAAGTGAACCTGAATAAACAATAAACACACATATAGCGCTATTTTCTTCGTATTTTATGTGCAGTACCATTCATCTGATTGTCATTGATAAATGTTGATGTTTGACAGAAATACGGTACTCTTTGAGTATAAATAAAAATAATTGGCATGGAACGCCTGTTTAAAGGTGTCTTAAACTACTAAAAATAATAAGACATATACAGCCCCCGCTGTTTTAGCTAGTAAATATTAAAAATAATAGAAAAGTTAATAACATGTTGATAATCAAGAACAAACAGAATGGTTTTTCCATGATCGAAGTTTTAGTCAGCCTTCTTGTGATAGGTGTTGGACTGCTAGGTCTGAGTGGATTACAGATAGCCTCTGTTAAAAGTACAGGAAACGCACATTCTCGAAATGTAGCGAGCATGTTAGCGATGGAAATGTCAGACAGAATGAGGGCTAACAAGCAAGGAGTTATTGGAGATTTTTACGAAAACAATGTTGACTGCGCTACAAATGAAGCTACTCAATGTAATTCATCTACTGCTTTTTGCACCCCTGAACAAACAGCTAGATTTGATGTACAAGAAGTAATGTGTGGTGTTTTATATGGCGAAACAAAAGAAGGTGGTGTCGAGAATCTTTTAGTTGCTGGGACTATGCAAATTGAGAGCAACACCGGATGCCCCGATATCACAGACTCAAACAAACACAGAATCACTATTTCATGGTCGGATAAAAAACTCGTTAATGACCAAGCGGATACAGATGAAAATCAAAGTATACAAGTTTGTGTAAACCCATAATTAAAATAAAAACTACTATGAAAATAAAAAACCTAACAACCGTAAAAAACCAACTTGGTGTTTCTCTCATTGAATTAATGATTTCAATGGTAGT
>CALJIH010000167.1 GCA_937974135.1 uncultured Cocleimonas sp.
AACAGCAGATTCTGGAACTGGGTGCGAAGAACGTCATCGTCCGCACCAAGGAGCCCAACGCTGGAAGCGAACAAGATGCCAATCAACGGGTCAAGACTTATGGGTTGTTGCGCGCAGACTACCGGAGAATCGTGGAAAACATTCCCACGATACGCCGTGCCATTCCAATGCGTGAATTGCGATTCGAGCTGCGTTTGGATGACCGAACTGCTGACATGATCGCTGAAAATATCGATCTGTCTATACGCGTCGGGCATCTATCCGATTCTAACTTAATCGCCCGTAAGCTCTGTGATTTATCTTGGACTTTGTGCGCTAGTTCTGAGTATTTAAAGAGTGCACCTGCGTTGAATTCGCCCAGTGATTTAATTAATCACCGCTGTCTTTATTATCAAAGCGCAAACGTATCGCTCAACACATGGGCTTTTGAAGGTGATAAAGGAGAGGAAACGGTTAAAGTATCAGGGCCATTTTGTATTAATGATCCAGGCGCCTTAGTAACAGCCGCACTCGGCCATGCTGGCGTGCTACTAATTGACAAGAGTTTGCTTGGTGATACTTTAACCGAAGGTAAACTCATACCTGTATTGACAGACTACCAACCTATCGGCGGACTGCCAATGTATGTTGTTTTCCCTGAAAAAGAGTTTATGCCAGTTAAAACCAGAAAACTCATCAATTTCATTCTCAAAGAGATGCCAGCTAAAATTAAAGGCGAATAGCGTTAATGATAAAAGACACCCCCCTACTTTTTGTCATTTTCAAATAGTCGAGGGGGTTTTTCGACTATCCCAAGAGCGCTCATCAATCGGCAAATGAATAAATGCTGAAAGTGCACCAACACCCACGCCAATCCACCAGACGATATTATAATTACCAAACAAATCGTAAAGCGTACCACCCAACCAAACACCCATAAAGCCACCGAGTTGATGCGAGAAGAATACTAAGCCGTAAAGTGTTCCCATATAACGTAAACCGTATATTTGCGCGATTAAACCAGAGGTTAACGGTACTGTCGCTAACCACAATGAGCCCATAATTGCAGAAAATAGTACCACCGTTGATGGTGTAATCGGGTTTAGAATAAACGCTGCAGCGACAATGGTACGCAACATATAAATACTGGCTAACAGATATTTTCGTGAATAGCGACTGCCAAGCCAACCAGCCAATAATGTGCCCCCGATATTAAACACTCCAATTACAGAAATTGCGACCGCACCTAAGGTAGAAGTACTCGAAACGCCTATGGTTTTCATAATACTGTCAGGGCTAATCGCCGCACACATTTCTGTAATAAATGCGGGGAAATGCGCCGTGATAAAAGCCAGCTGATAACCACAGGAAAAGAAACCAATAAAAATAAAGGCAAAGGTTGGATCTTTAAACGCTTTTTTCAGCACTGATCCCAAAGATTCATCTAATTTTTCAACTTTCTGTGGTGGTGGGACTTTCATATAAAATAGGGCAAACAGAGAGAGCAAAATCATTGCCGCGAAGACCAAAAATACCGACTGCCAAGTAATGCTTTGTAACAAATATTGAGCAAATGGTGGGCCTACAATCTGCCCTGCCGAACCTGCGGCTGTTGCAATACCTAACGCCATTGAACGATGCTTATCAGATGCCGCACGCCCTACGACGGCTAAAATAACACCAAAACCAGTACCGGCAATACCAAAGCCAACTAACATTTCGAGCAAGTGATGCTGACCGGGAGTAATCGCATAAGACGATAAAACTAAGCCAACGGCGTAACAAATAGCACCCGTAATAATCGCTTTTCGATCACCATACTTTTCCGCCAGCATACTAAATAACGGCTGACCTATACCCCAAAATAAATTCTGAATCGCAATCGCAAAAGAGAAATCCGCACGTAACCAGCCGAACTCATTCGAGATAGGAATCTGAAACACACCAAACGATGCACGAATCGCAAAGCCGACTAATGTAATCACACAACCCGCTATCAACACTGGTGTGAATAGTGAATCTTTTTGGATGGTTGAAGTGGAAGAAGTCATAGCGTGTAAGTTACTGTTTAATTCCTATAAGATTTATGTGACTTGATTCTCAAGTGATGCAACGGCTTTTGCCGTCATTTCAACGTAGATGGTTTTTATATTGTTTTCAACCATATCATCGATACTGCTCATTAAAGAAGCTTGTGGAATTGCAGTCGCTGTTTCTTCAGATTGACCTAGTTTGCAATCAAAACTCCAATATTTTGTGTCTTTAGGTAATTTATTGCTACGCTCTTTTTTTAGATATTTTTTAATATCATGCTTAATAGAATCTACGATTCGAGCCGGTTTGATTTTTGGGTGTTCTAATTTAAAAGTCTTTTTCATTGGAATCCTAAGGGAATGAGAAACGACAAAACGCTACATCGAATGAAACGCGCGATGTGTATTTGATAAAATGATTCTACTAGACTTTGAAGCTGAACGCATAGCTGTACTTTTGTACAAAACAGTTATAAAAAAAGACACCCCCCTACTTTTTACGTGTTTTAATACCGCATCCCCAGTTAGACATAATGATAAAAAATTAAATCTATGAAAAAGAAATTTATAAGCATTCTTGAACAACAATTATTTGAAACAATGAATACCGCCAAAGCAGGACTGAAAATTTCTGATGAGGACAAATATCGCTGCGAAGGATTTATGCAAGCAGGTGTTGAATTAGAACTCGTTTCTGATAAAGAAATTCAAGCGCTAATTAGAAGTGTTCATGAGAGTGTTTATGGAGAATCCATTATTGCGCGCCGTAGCAAAGAGAAGTTAGGCAGTCTGCATTAGTTTTGTATTTCAGGATTAGCATGGTTATTGACTACCATAATCAATAGACTCGCTTTCAGCACATTTAACACAACGCGTGTGGGTGGGATCAGCTTCTAATCTTGCAAAGGGTATTTCTTCTTCACAATAAAAACAGTTTCCAAACTGTTCCATATCGATTCGGCGCAAACCACCTTCTATTTTTTCTGCATACATTTCTCTGCGGCGTGTGGCTTCGAGTGCCATTTGTTGACCTTGCATCGCATCCATTCGAGAAAGTCTGCCCACACTGGTTTGGTCGAGCATCACCGTATCGCCTGCGGCTTCGAACTCTTTATCTAAAGCTTGATGTTCTTTTTGTAATTGGAGTAGCTTATCTTTACATTGTTGAAGTTGTTCTGCTGTCATGTTTGACTGCTCAGTGAGTAGAATCTATTGGTACTTTTATTAGAACGCAAATAAGCAGGTAAATATACTAAAAAAGACAGTTCTGTTGAGCTTGTCGAATACACCCCCCTACTTTTGAATGAAAACACGTTTTTGTTTTGTAAAAACGTAGTATGAATTTACGCAAGGCTAGGCGGTTTTGCAAAATCAGAAGCTTATTCAGATCGAATAATAAAATCATCAAAATATATAAATTCATCGTGTGGATGTGCTGAGCTTTCTGGGGTATTGCCACCGAAGAAGGTACTGAAGAGCAAGGAGTCGATACCAAGTTCTGGAATATCACGGAAACGAATATTGTTACATTC
>CALJIH010000168.1 GCA_937974135.1 uncultured Cocleimonas sp.
AACTGATAGTAATACATTCACGCTCGAACAATTGATTGGTGACTGATTAGTATTTGCTACATTCCAAAATATTGGATAGGTACTACCACGTGTATAAAATGCTCTAGGGTAATTCAAGGCAAAACGGCTTCCAGTTCGAACCACCTTCACTAACATCTCATCACTTATCGCAGCATTAAACCCATCTTGTGCGACGAAACTCATGGTTAAGTTTCGCTGATAACTAGGTAATGCTTCACCTTTTGCTGGCTGATTATTTAGAATATTCTTTAATGGAGGAAATGTACGTGAATTCGAAGCATTAGGAATATGTACTCTAAATAAAGCATTATTTCCCTTATCAGATGACTCTGTAGAAGTATCACCAGCATCTAATTGTTCCCAAGCGTAAATTAACGAATCTCCATCTTCATCGGTTGCTGTTCCGGTTAATTCAAAAGGGGTTCGCGCAGGAATACTATAATCACGTCCTGCATTTGGTTTCGGGAGTTTATTTTGCGAAGACCTAACCACGCCACAACGATTGCCTAGACCAGCGTTGGTATAGTTAGTTATTTGCTTAATACTGCCAATATGATACATCGCATCGGTATTTGACTGGATATTATCCAAACCACAAAAACCCGCGTAAGACATGATAGATGATCCACTACCAGGTTCAAATGCACTGCGTGCTTCACGCGTCTGAGCACTACATGCACCTTGGGTACTGTTAAACGTATGAGTTGCTCCAAGTTGATGACCAATCTCATGCGCTACAAAGTCTAGATCAAAGCTATCTCCTCTTGGGCTAACGATGCCAGAAACCCCTTTAGCTTTATCTACATTATTACAAACACTGGCGATGGCTGCTAATCCACCACCCTTTGTTGTAAACAAGTGACCGATATCATAATTTGAATTACCAATAACTGAATCTATAAATTCCTGATTTTGAAAGACTAAATCAATAAGCTTTTCTTCTGTAAAAGGATCCGTATCAGAGTCAGTATTTATTAATAAATCGTTATTTTCGACAAGG
The DNA here is from genome assembly GCA_937974135.1 of uncultured Cocleimonas sp. Taxonomy (GTDB): domain Bacteria; phylum Pseudomonadota; class Gammaproteobacteria; order Thiotrichales; family Thiotrichaceae; genus Cocleimonas. Next base: position 1,022 of record CALJIH010000168.1, read on the forward strand.
TTTAGACGTATTCCTAAATCTCGCTCTAGTACTTGATTGACTCGATTTAAAGTTGTAACAATAGCCGCCATTGTGCCATTTACACTACCACCAAACTTAGCGCTATATTCACCTGTGGTCGCGATGGCTATTGTGTAATTTTTGAGGCTATCTTGAGACCTAGATGCCACATCACCACTGACATCATTTTCTCTTGCAAGAATAGGCGGTGATGATTCAAGCCAAGTTTGAATAAAACCATTTTTAGCCAATGCTTCATTCGTTACACCGCAACTATGCTGTCGATGATCGTCTGATTTTTGCGCACTCTTTTGATAGCTAGCGTAATGAGCTTGATTGTCAGTGGGGTCAATAAAAACGATTTCTCCATCGAACATTTGGAGCATGGCATGTAGCCCATTTGGGCCAAAGTCAACTTTACCAGAAAATACATCTTTGTTTGGAATTACACTATAAGTATGGATATCTGAATATTTTTTCGCTAATTTTGGAGGAAGGATAGAATCTTTAACAATGCTTAAATCAATAATTTTTCCATTCGGTAAAGGCAAACTAATCTCATACTCACTGGAATTTACTAGCGATTTAGCTCTTGTAGATGATGGTGATTTTTCTAGTGAGGGGTTTTCAATACCGGAGGAGTTTAAATTGAGCAAATTGTGTAATAGCTCTTCATTTAAACTCATTAAATGCGCATTTTCGAATGAGTGATTGTGGGAGGAATGATCTTCATAGTTTGAAGGATCAAAGGTTTTTGCCTGAAAACTTATGGTATCAGTACTAGGACGGACTTGTTGCCATAATTCTTCCTGCAGTGTCTCTGCGTTAAGCGCAGAAGTAAAACTTAAAAACAAACTTACCAGTAAACAGCTAAAATAGCATTTAGCCGCAGAAAAACGCATCCTGCTTGTCATATCCAATTCCATCATCCTTGATCGAGTGGGTTAATCTTTGATTAATCATTCGTATCAAGACAGCACTGCTGGCATCAGTAGTAGTATTTTTTGGATAACACACTGAACCTTGTTCTTTATCCTTAATTTAGAACCCTTCGTCCTGTGTAATATTCGTTATACTTTGCTCATTATTGAAAGAACAATTGCCTGAAAATGGCAACTAAGCACGAAATCATTGGCGAAGAATAAATGCAATCTGCTTCTGAGCTATCAGTATAGGCAATGAAATTTATGGCGAATCGCAAAGATGTTTGGGAGCAATCTTTCGTCCTTAATACCCAACGAACGAATCAGAGCAGTCCGAAGTTACAAAGCGATGACATTGCCGTGCAAAGATATGTGCGGTGATGACATGTTCACTCTGGATAAGATCACTCTTCATTTTGTTAGCCGCCATCATCACTAACCCTAAATCATTGACTTACATACCAAAGCTAAAACAGATTTTGGTGAACCTATCGACGGTGCGGTGGATTTTATCTATGAATTATCAGCGTTTGCAGACATTATTATTTTAACTGTACATTTCTCATCCGCTAAAATAAAAAAATCGATGCTATAGAAGCTTCGATAAAAACATGGCTGGATAAACACAAATTTAGCTACAAAGAAATCTGGAGAAAATCAACCAAGCCACCTGCACTTGCGTATATTGCTGATAATGGGGTGTATTGTTGTTTCGCGAAAGAGGATATAGGTGGGTTTAAAACTGTTGTAACTTAAAGTAAAAGTTTAAAACAGCATAAAAGTAGGGGGGTGTCTTTTTTTGTGTTTAATATGAAATAAATCAACCATCAGTCTTTAGTTGATTTAGCACCATGCACATACTGCGATTTCTTCGGCAACACCCAACGCACACCTCCTTTAGGGTTTTCAACATCCCCCTTGTAGCGCGGAATAATATGAATGTGTAAATGAAACACGCTTTGACCTGCATATAACCCATTATTATTGCCAATATTGTAGGCATCAGGCTTGTATTTTTTATCAAGAATTTCTTTGGCTTTTAAAATTAACTCACGAAAATCACGATTCTCTGCTTCCGTACATTCAAAATAACTTGGCATATGCCTTTTAGGAATAACCAAACAATGACCATCGCTTACAGGATAGGTATCTGTGACTAATAAAGCATGTTCCGTTTCGGCCAAAATTTCTTTTTGTTTTGGATAACAAAACAAACACGGATTATTAAGATCTCTTTTCTTTTCAGCCATAATTAATGTGGCATCAACCCAACGTGACGTATTTCATCGCCCGTCATTACACGTTCTTGAATCACTCGCCACACACCGTCGTTTTCTCGTTCAATAAGTATTTCCACACCCTGTGTTTTCTTAGTACCATCATTCACATGAATACTTTCCAGTGTTTTAAACATGATTTGTTTTTCGTTTTGTGCGTTTAGTTTCAAGCCTTCATAGGTCACTTTTTCTAGGGTTCCTTCCTCGAAATCTTTTTTCGCGGCACGCGCCCAATCGTCATAACTAATACTGTCAAAACCTGGCACACCCGTGACTCTGACTCTCTCTGAAATCAAATTAAAATGTGCGTCAAAATCTTTATTGCTTGCAGTTAATGCAGAAGCATCTAGCCATTCTTGCGCTATTTTTTCAGCCGCTGCCTTTTCACTTTGGATGGCTTCTTCTTTTATTATTTGGACTTTCTTTGATGCTTCCTGAACATGTTCTTGTGCCGACTCTTTCGACACTAAATGCACAATATTTTCAGGCGGTTTGTTTTTATCTGACATGATTAAGAATTATCCAAAGTATTAAAATGTATAGTGTGATTCTAACGAGTTCTACGATAAAACCAACCAATTGATTCTGTTATATAATATTAAAAAATCGGACTATTTATGGCAAAAACACCCACTTTTAACCATAGAAAAACAGCTTCATAGCACTATTTATAATGCCAACCACAATAGGCTATGCGATACAGTTTCTATAAAGACAATTGCATTGGCAAAAAATACTCGTTAATTACATCAGTAGATGATGAAAAAATGCGAAAAACTTGTTTAAATACAATAAAAAAGACACCCCCCTACTTTTAGCAGTTTTATCTCCCTTTGGCTCAGTGTCACTGTGTTGCTTCGATGTTTCACTAACGCTCAGCAGAGCATTTTCATATGCGCTCAGGAATGTATTCTTTGATACCACGTTGAATTTCGCCAGCTTTGTCGTATAAAGGCAAATCTGCCAGCTGGCCTTTGTGCATTTCACCGTCAGTACACCCAATCATTATACTTGTGCCTGCGGTATTTCCTGATTCATTCATTAAGGCGATGCCAATGCCGTGTTTTAAAAACGGTGACATTGCGCCAGCGGTTACTTTACCCACAGTTTCGCCATTGACTTGAATCACTGCACCAATGTGTGGCTCTGCATCACAAGTGACTCCCGTCAATCGAGGTTCACGTGATGCATTTTGTAATGCGGCTTTACCGATAAAGTCGCCTTTATCTTCATCCACAAAGATACCAAAACCAACATCATAAGGCGTTGTGGTTTTATCAAAGTCTGCTCCCGCATTTAAGATGCCTGCTTCTATTCTGCGAATATGCATCGCATCTAAACCAAATATACTCATACCAAACGGTTTACCGACTTCTTCCAAATGCTTCCATAATGCATCAGCATCATGGTGTGGCTCGGTATAAAACTCCCAACCTAATTCATTGGTATAACCTGTACGCGTAATCACTACTTCTTGGCCACCCAGTTTAACTTTTCGCATGGCGAAATAACCAAAAGGATCTGGCATACCATCATCACAAGCTGCATCTAATATTTTTAGTGAGTTTGGTCCTTGTACTTGCGATACATAAATTTCTGGATCAGTAATTTCAACATCCATTCCAACTGCATGTGCTCTTGCCCAGCTATAAAAGTCACCATCTGCTTGTGCGTACCAGAATGTATCTTCTGTCAATCGAAGTAAAATACCATCGACCAAGATACCTCCATCTTCGTAACAGGCGATACCGTAACCGCAACGTCCAGGGTTTAGTTTTGTAATGTCTTTGGTAAAAAGCTTATCCATCAATTTTTCTGCATCAGGCCCTTTAAACTGCAATGGGAATTCACCTGTGTGTAACACCGCAGCTTTTTGGCGTAATTGCCAATAACCATCTTCAGTCGATAATTTATCAAAACAACAGGCCATTAAACGACGGTTATACACACAATAATGCGGTCCAAAGGGACGCTCAACCTCGTGATAAGGGTGTCGTGAAAGAGAGAAATCCCAACCCGAACCAGGAATGGTTGATACTAAATCACGTGTTTTTCCGTCGCTTGAACCAAGCATATTGATCTCCTAATTAGTGTGTTTAATGCAATAACTATAGAATAGCATCAAACAAATTACTTCAACTATTGACAATTAATTGTATTTTTATCAAGTTAATGTCAATATAAAT
>CALJIH010000169.1 GCA_937974135.1 uncultured Cocleimonas sp.
TAAAGTCAGAACAAGAGCAAGCACGGGCGATAAATACACCATTGCTTTAGAAGGTGCTTGACGCATGACCAATTTAGGAAACATCTACAGCTCCAGTGCTAATATCAGGTGTTTCGAGCTCTACACCCGCCATTAATAAGCCCATCTTTTCAACCGTGATTTCTTCAATAGGATAAAACTTAGATAATACGCCTCCACAAATTGCCCCGAGTCGATCCGAGATTTCCATTAACTCATCTAAGTCTTGAGAAATCACTAATACCGCCGCACCTTCGGAAGCCATTTTACGAATAGCTTCACGAATGGTTTGCGCTGCACCCGCATCAACACCCCATGTGGGTTGTGCCACAACTAGAATTGATGGTTTTTGATCGAGTTCACGTCCGATAATCAGTTTTTGTAGGTTGCCACCAGAAAGACTTGCTGCGTTGACATTGGTTGAAGGTGTTTTAACCGAGAAGTTCTCAATCACGTTTTTGGTAAACGTCGACGTTTTGGTGTAATTGATAAAACCTTTTTTGATAAAACCCAAACGGTTGTAAGCGGTTAAAAATGCATTATCGATCAAGTTCATGTCAGGCATTGCGCCATGTCCTAAACGTTTTTCTGGCACACTCGCCATGCCTAATTTTCGGCGTTGGTTAGGATTCAAATTAGCACTGGGTTTGCCTTCAATAATAATACTGTCGGGGTTGTTGCTTCGGTGTTCGCCATTCAACGCTGTTAGTAATTCATCTTGTCCATTGCCTGCAACTCCTGCGATTCCAACCACTTCGCCAGCCTTTACGCTTAAATTAATATCTTTAAGCGATATTCCTAGTGGATCAGCCGAGATCATATTTAGGTTTTTTGTTTCTAGTCTGATCTCACCTAATTTCGCTGTATCAGGTCGTTTAAATATTTTGAGCTCTTCGCCCATCATCATCGCAGCTAATGAGCTCTTAGTTTCGTTTTCAACTAAGACACCCCCCACCTTTTTGCCCAATCTTAAGATAGTCGCGTTATCGCACAGCGCTTTTATTTCATCGAGTTTGTGGCTGATATATAAAATCGCTAAACCTTCATCAGCTAAGCGTTTTAACGTGGTGAATAGTTTTTCAACTTCTTGCGGTGTGAGTACTGAGGTTGGTTCATCCATTATTAGCAATTTTGGTTCTTGCAATAAACAACGAATGATCTCAATGCGTTGGCGTTCACCGACTGATAATGTGTAAACATGTCGATGCGGATCAAGCGGTAAACCATAACGTTCAGATACTTCGGTAATCTGATTCGCCAACTGTTTCATATCGCTTTTACTATCCATGCCAAGCGATATATTTTCGACAACGGTTAATGAATCAAATAAGGAAAAGTGCTGGAATACCATCGCCACACCCAAATCTCTGGCGTGTGCAGGGTTTCTAATATTAATCGCTTTGCCATTAAAACGAATTTCCCCTGCATCGGGTTTAAGAATGCCGTAAATCATTTTAACCAGCGTCGATTTACCTGCACCGTTTTCACCAAGGAGTGCGTGAACTTCACCTGCTTTTATTTTTAGATCAACATCATCAGTCGCAATAACCCCCGGAAATGCTTTTCGCATGCCGATTAACTCGATTAAATAATCTGAGGTTGAATTCATGAGGTCTGTTTCAAAAGTGCCGAGCTTTGCATAAAATTTATTTTGGTTTTTAAAAGACAAAAACCTAATATCATTCAAAAGTAGGGGGGTGTCTTTTTAATGTTTATTTACAATATTAACAGAGAATAGTAGTTATCAACTCGTTTTGCATGCTTCATTCTTAATTATTTTGTTGAGTTTTTATTCATCAGTTCAGGTTTTAAAAAGGGCATCAAAAATGCTTTGTTTTCTTTGATTTCATCCAAGCTTAAGCCGCTCATCTCATAAGGAAATACCAGCCATTCTTCTGTTTCATGAAGAGCAAAATCAGGGCTGATATCAACCGCTTTATAGGAAGGTCTTTGGTATAAAGAAGCGACTCGAATATCTCTGGGCATATTACGCCGTAAACCTAATTGCAAACGTTTAATAACAGCATCAATATTTTTTCCGGTGCTAAAAACGTCATCCACAATTAATAATGAATCTTCGGTATTCAGGTTTTCGATGAGATAGCGCGTGCCGTGAACACGAATATCAGCAACAGGTGAATCTGCCATTTGTTGATAGGAGGGTTGGCCACGGTAGGACGTACGTAAAGAAATATGGTTGGTTTCAATGCCCAGTGTTTGCAAACATTCTTGCACGTAAATACCGACAGAACTTCCACCTCGCCATAAACCGACAATAAAGCTGGGTTTGAAACCTGATTCAAAAATTTTAACCCCAAGACGAAATGAATCTTCAATCAATGTTTGTTCGTCGAGATAGGTTTTCTTCATGCTGTGATTATAAGCGATAAGTATCAATATACTCACATAGTATGCTTTGGTAGAGTAAAGTAATTATAAAAAGACAGTTCTGTTGAGCTTGTCGAACACCCCCCCTACTTTTTGATGGTTTCTCTGATAATTACAAATATTCAATAAATATGAATAAAGTTTATTTAACGGCACAAAGCCTATTAGAAGATTCGTTTAAGCTAGCTGAACAAGTCTTAGATTCGGGTTTTGAGCCTACATTTATCATTACAGTTTGGCGAGGTGGTGCGCCAATTGGAATCGCAGTACAAGAGTATTTAAGCTTTCACGGTATTGAGTCCGATAATATTGCGATTCGCACTGCGTCTTACACAGGAATCGACAATCAATCTCGTGAAGTTAAAGTTTTTGGTTTGGAATACGTGATCAAAAATATTCAGCATCATGATCGTTTGCTGATTGTCGATGATGTGTTTGATAC
>CALJIH010000170.1 GCA_937974135.1 uncultured Cocleimonas sp.
CTGGAAGTGCTACCTTACTTACCGGTGATTTTGAAAATGGTTTAACGAGTTGGACTCAAAACCCTGATGCAAACGGTGCTCTTTCTGCAGGTACTATCTCACATGTTACTACTGCACCAGCTGGTCGAGCTGGATCTGTAGCAAGGTTGGAAGCTACTGGTTCTGCTGCTGGGCCACAAGATGTGTTGTTAACACAGACTATCGGTGCAGGTACAATTAATGCAGGTGATTCTATTAACGTTTCACTAGACTTGTATGGATCTCTTACGGGCGCAGGTGGCGTTGTGTTTGCAGAGTTGATCTATCTGAATGCTGATGGAGCAGATGTCGGTCAACGTAATATTCTCTTTGGAGGAGGTCCAATATTTCCTAATCAGACTTGGACAAACTATTCGGGTTCGATAACAGTTCCTGCAGTGGATGTTGCTGGCGGTGTTGTGCTGCAGTTAAAGTCTAGTTGTGGACCTATTCCTGATGGTTGTGGCACCGATGCTTATTTTGATAATGTGACATTTACTGTAACTCAGTAATCAAAATTACAGTTGCTGATAAAACAAGAATCCTCCCACCTTTAATTTTGATAACCCCTAAAAGGTGGGGGGTGTCTTTTCAAGACTATCTGTTATTTTATACAATCTAATTGTATTTTAGATTTTCAAAATAAAGATTTTCTTCAGATTGAACTTAATTAGATCAAAAGGAATTTTCCAATGTCATTAAAAACTTCAAAACGTAGTTTTAATTTATTACTTATCCCTTTCTTTGCTAGTCTTGTTGCTTGCGGCGGTGGTGGCGGAGGAGGCACTATCGTTGAAGACGAGCCAGTGACTCCACCTATGCAAGACCCAATGACTCCAGCTTTCGATAGTGGTTTATTAACAGATGGTGATTTTGAATCTGCATCTGATGCTTGGAGTGGTATTGCATCAAATCCTCAGCCAGAGGAAGGTAACCCTACCAATACAGTTAACTTTGCTGATGTAGCTACCGCTGGTAATGCTTTTGATGTAAACCTCAGTCAAATGGTAGAAATCACACAGGGTAGAAATTACACATTAAGCTTTGATGCAAAGTCGAATGGAAATCGTACTATGCTGGCAGGTATTGGTCTTAATGAAGAGCCTTTTACTAACTTCACAGAAACGATCAACTTAACAGCTGATTTTCAAACATTTACTGTTACTGCGCCTGCAGCTAACTTCGGTGGATTGAATAGTCGTATATTTTTCGATATGGGTGCTGAAACGGGCCAAGTTATTATTGATAATGTGAGGTTAGTAGATGCTGGTGAAATTCCAGTAACCGCTTTTGATGGTGGTTTGTTATCAGATGGTGATTTTGAAAATGGTGTGGGCGCTTGGTTTGGAATTGCAGCGAATGTCACTGAAGAATTATTAGGTGTAGACGCATCAAGAGCAAATTTTGCTAATCTTGAAACAGCAGCTGCCAATCCTTTTGATGTTAACCTGGTTCAATCGGTAGCGATTAATGAAGGTGATACTTACACGTTAACCTTTACTGCGAGATCAGATAGAAATCGTACAATGATTGCAGGTATTGGATTAAATGAAGGTGATTTTTCAAATGCTTCAGAAGAGATTAACCTCACAACAGAATTTCAAACCTTTGTGTTAGAGCAAGCAGCAACCTTTGGCAGTGATAACAGCCGTGTTTTTTTCGACATGGGTGCTGAAGCAGGCGTGATCATTATTGATAATGTGTCTTTATTTAATACATCGCAATAGAGTTTTCTCGCTATAAATAAACATTATGATGTTTACCCTCCTACTCTTGGCTAAAAACGCCAAAAAGTAGGGGGGTGTCTTTTTTAATATCCAAAATAGGTTCTTCTACCTATTGTCAAAACTTTTAAAATAATAATAGAAAGCAAAGCTAAACCACTATTTGTTGAGGAGAGTAATGTCTGGTAAATCTACAGAAGAGTCATCTAGTGTCTCGATGTCGAGATCAATGAAATCAAACGATTTAGCGGCGACTAAACATCATGTTACTGCTCCTGAAGATAGAATTTCACTCGCACATAAAATCATTTATGGGCTAGGTGCGTTCGTCAATAATCTATTAGCCGCTGCCATCGGTGGAATGGCAATTATCTTTAATCTTGGCTTAGGGATGAATCCCGCATTGGTTGGATTATTAGGTTCTTTGCCACGTTTAATGGATGCTTTGACTGATCCATTAATGGGTTATATTTCTGATAAGACAAAATCTCGTTGGGGTAGAAGACGACCCTATATATTTATTGGTGCCATTATTTCTGGCGTTGTGTTTGCATTGATTTGGCAATTACCTCGGGGAATGTCTGAAAATTATTATTTTTGGTTTTTCCTGATCGGATCATTGGTTTTCTATTTGGGATATACCATTTTCGCTACGCCATGGGTGGCTCTAGGCTATGAGTTAACCCCTGATTATCATGAGCGAACTCGATTAATGGGTGTGCAAAATGCGATGGGCCAAATGGCTTATGTTGTTTCCCCATGGTTTCTTGCCATCATGCAAGCATCAATGTTTACAGATATGGTAGAAGGGGCTGCTTTTTTAGCTATTGCGATCGGGGGATTGGTAATTGCAGTAGGGGTACTACCTGCAATTTTTCTTCGCGAGAGATTTTCGCATCCTTCTCCTTTGCAAGAACAAACAATGATTCAACAGAATCCGGTCGTTGCTAAAGGTTCGGCATGGCAATCAATTTTGGAGAGCATAAGAGAGTTTTTCAAAGGTTTTGTTACTACGCTTAAAGTAAAGCCATTCTTATTACTCTGCCTCGCAACATTTTTAGTGTTCAACGGCTTTATTCTTATTGCAGGATTAGGCTTTTATGTAATCGCCTACTATATTTTTGGGGGTGATTTAGAATTGGCGGCTAAATACGCAGGTTGGGCCGGGACGATAGGTGCTGTTTCAACATTTATTATTATAGCGTTAGTGACGTGGCTTTCCACGAAAATCGGGAAGCGAAAAACGTTCTTCTTTGCCATGGGTATGTCTATATTTGGTTATTTGTTAAAGTGGGTTTGTTATAACCCAGAATATCCCATGTTGTTATTAATACCAGGTCCGTTTATATCATTCGGCCTTGGAGGTTTGTTTACTTTGATGGGATCAATGATGGCAGATGTGTGTGATTTAGATGAATTAAATACACACGAAAGACGCGAAGGTATGTTTGGTTCTATCTATTGGTGGGTTGTGAAGCTTGGGATGGCTGTTGCGCTTGCTTTAAGTGGAATTTTGCTGAATGCAACAGGTTTTGATGTCGCACTCAAAGGCGACCAAACTGAGCAAACATTATTTTTATTGCGCATTGCTGATATTGGAGTGCCTGTGATCGCAACGGCTATAGCTATTTGGGCAATTGTTGTTTTTCCTATTACGGAAGAAAAGGCCAACGATGTCAGACAGAAGTTAGAAGCACGTCGTGGTAAAGCTAGTGCTGAAACGTAGGAGTTTAAATGCCTTATCTTGATGTTGAAGAGTGTATGAGTGCTCCTTGCTATAACTTAACAAAAACTTCTGAAATTTTAGTTACCGCTGAAAACGGCGATAAACTTACTTCAAAGGAAAATGTTTTATTTGTAACTGGTGTTTCAAGTGGAAATGTCATAAATGTTTTTCCAGATAAAATAAAACAAAAAATTGAGGGAATAGGGACTTCATTTACAGAGTCTTCAGCGTTTGTATTAGCGCATCTGAAGCCTGAAAAAAGATTGCAAGTAATGAAGCAAATCTTCTCAGAGGAGGGCGCTAATTTTAGTTTAAACAGAACGCATATAGGTGCTTGTGATTTTTGTGTTGAAGGAAAATATTCTTACGCCGATGTAAAAGGGGATTCTGATCTAGAGCATTTTTCTATTGCAGTTGATGAAGATGGGTTTGATCCCAAAAAATATCCAAATATAAAAGATAACAAATATGATTTGTTACCTATGATCCAAGAAGCTTTGCAAATCAAAAGTCAACAACATGACAAGACCCTAAAAATAATCGCATCTCCTTGGACAGCTCCGGCTTGGATGAAGGATATTGAAAACTGGTTTGTACGTCCGACAGAAAGCAATAATTGGAATGGAACAGGTGGAGTGCTTAAGCCAGAACATCAACAGACATTTGCTAATTACTTTGTGAAATATTTAAAAGCATATGAGCAAAAGGGTGTAGATATCTGGGGTGTAACACCTGTTAATGAGCCCTTGGGCAATAGCGGTCAATGGGAAAGTATGCACTTTGATCCTGAGTCACAGAATGATTTTATTAAAAATCATCTAGGGCCAAAGCTTAAGAATTATAACGAAAACTTAAGGCTCTTTATTTTTGATCACAGTAGAGATCAGTTAGAAGCATGGGCAGATATTATCTATACAGACCCAAAAACAAATCAATATGTAGATGGTGCTGCAGTTCATTGGTATGAAAGTACCTATAAAGTTTACGAAGAAGAAATTGAAAAAGTTCATACTAAGTATCCTGATTATTCCATTATTCATTCCGAGGGATGTATTGATGATTTAGGTAAAGATGCACCCAATGGTGTCTTAGACCCCGCTGGCTACAAAGAAAAAAACTGGTTTGATAATGACAGTTTCTGGTGGAATGAAAATGCCAGCGATTGGGCTTACTCAGTAACTTGGGATGGAGTAAAAGCTGAAGACCATCCGATGTACACGCCAGTACATCGCTATGCTAGAAATATAATTGTTAGTTTAAACCATTGGATGGCTGGTTGGATAGATTGGAATATCGTTTTAGATAAAGAGGGTGGGCCAAACCATGTGGGTAATTTTTGTGGTGCACCGATAATGATTGATACTGATAATGCTAATGTGTATTACACACCTATTTTTTACATTCTCTCTCAGCTTAGTAAAACTATTCGACCAGGTGATAGTATGGTTGTAACAAATAGTTCATTACTTAAAGAAGCAAGTGATTCTTTATATAGCTGTGCATCAATAAATGATACGGATTTACTCACCATACAAATTCTAAACACGCTGAAAATAAATCAGAATTGTTCGTTACAAATTGGCAATCAGTTTGCAGATATAAATGTTTCTCCTAATTCATTGCAAACAATCAGGATACAACTTTAATTAAATGAAAACAGTTAGCCAAGATAGTAGCTTCACCTAATTCGATGATTCAGGTTTGTTAAAACCTTGTAA
>CALJIH010000171.1 GCA_937974135.1 uncultured Cocleimonas sp.
GACAATGCTGTTAATTTCAGTATTGCTTGTGCTGATTGGGTCTATTCCTTCCAGACCTGGGATTAAATGGTGGGTTCTATCTACGTTGATGCAAACCATCAGCTTTCTTATCGGGTTTGCTTTTTTTGAAAGCGAATCGACTACATTTGGCGCAATCGTTTTTTATCTTTTGGGGTTGGTAGCCGCTTTTGGTCTGAGTACAGGAACGCTTTTATTTGCTAATGTTTCGGTTAATGTAAAACAGCGGATTGGGGTGTTAGCCATAGCCATAGCGCTAGTGACAGAACTAGTCATTTATGGGCATACCTTTATGGCTAGTTTGTGTTTTGCACTGTATAACGCTTTTTATCTGTTTAGCACAGCGAAGAAAATTTATAGCATTAAAGACAATAGCGTTAACTTTAAAATCCCAGCTATGCTAATGATAATCAATGCTATTCATTGGCTAGATTTTCCCTTTCTTAGTCGGGTTGAATGGTTTGTTCCGATAGGTTTTATGTTTGGAATGGTTCTGTTAAATATAATCTTTCTTAATCTATCAATTTGCGCATTGTTACAATTTATCGAGCAAACCAAAGAATCTGAACGCCTTGCATTACAAGCCTCAACCTATGACAGCTTGACTGGTTTATATAATAGAGGTCAATTAGAAGGGTTGTTTGATAATTATGCAAAGGAAGCTAATCAATTAGAACGTTCATTTATTCTATTGTATTTTGATTTGGACGGCTTTAAGCAAATCAACGACAGTTATGGGCATAAATGTGGTGATTTGATTCTGAAAACAGTGGCAGAAAGGATGACTGAATGGCTTGGCAATAAAGGTGATGCCATACGAATTGGGGGAGATGAGCTGGTGGTACTCACTAAGCTCAGTGGCGTTTACGAAAGAGAGAATGCAGTGACTGCGGCAAAGCGGTTGTTAGCGCTTATTGAAGAACCTATTTATGAAGGGGATCATCGCTTCGAGGTGAGTGCTAGTATTGGTGGATGTGGTTACGGGGTGCCTTTGTGTAATTTGGATGATATGTTGAATAAGGCGGATAAGCTTATGTATGTGGCTAAACAAGCTGGCGGTAAGCAGGTTTATTTCTCACATTCGCAAGAACCATGTAAAAAATCAGTCAGCAAAAATATGCTCCAAGAGTTACCCAGTAAGAATGATGATGACGAGCAAAAATTGGCTATTTAAATGCTGCCTATAAAAGCAAATGTGAATGAATCAGCTAAAGCGAATTTAAAAAGGGCAAAAAGTAGGGGGGTGTGTTTCGACAAGCTCAGCACAAATAAATTGGCATACTTTGACTAAGCTCAGTACGAGTGCTCAATACAAGCCTTTACATACTTCAATTATGCTCAGTATAAGTGTTATTCAGAGTGGTTTTTGTTTTGAAACTACTGCGAATTTAAAGAATTGACTTGTTGTAAGGCAATCTCTTTTGCTTGCTTTAAATGATCTTTACAGGCTTGTGCGGCGGCATCTTCATCGTGCTGTTTTATCGCCTCAATAATCGCTAGTAACTTTTTCGGGCCTTCCACTGATCTACCATGCGTTCTTAAGGTAAGTGCACGTAATTGTCCAATCCGGCCGTTGAGTTGTTCGACCAAATCCCAGGCGACACTTTTTTCACCTGCATCAAATATGGTTTTATATAATTTGCGCGTATCAGATAAAGCTTGTTGAATGTTGTCTTCTTCAAGAGCATGGCTGATGTGCTCATAATACATTTCTAATTTACTGATAACTTCATCGTCTGCATTTGCTGCACAACTTGTTACTGCTGAGACTTCGAGCATGGTACGAATTTCATAGATTTCTTCGATTTGAGTCACATCTAGTGAGGCAACTGTAGGGCCTACATTTGGTACAGTGGTAACCAGTTGATCGCTTTCTAGATGTCGTATACATTCTCGGATAACTGTACGACTAACGCCCAATTTTTCGCATAGCACGCGTTCAACTAAGCGTTCGCCAGGTGCAAAATGGCCTAAAGCTATGGCCTCTCTTAATTGTTTAAGAGCGGTTTCTTTTAGTGTTTTAGGACGTTTTAAATTTGTTAACATAATGAAGGTATTTTATATCAAATAAAAGTATAAAGTTAATTTACCCATTGAATTTGCATTAATTAATATTGTATACCATCATACAATAAGTTGGTTTTTATAGATGAGAAAAAATATGGAACTTGAGATCCGTAAATTAGTGAATTTCGAAGAAGAAGTCTACATTGAAGGCTTCAAAAAAGCAGAAAAACCTTGGCGCATGTTTGCTGTTGCTGCGGTCATTACGAATCCATGGGCGGGTCGTTATGTTGAAGATCTAAATCCTGAAATTCGTGCTTATGGCCCCGTTCTTGGCGAGTTAATGACCAAGCGTATTATCGATATTGCTAGCCAAGAGGGTATGGCGGGAGGCGAAGCAATCGAAGCCTATGGTAAGGCCGCGGTAGTAGGCACAAATGGTGAAATTGAGCATGCTTCGGGTTTAATTCATACGCTTCATTTTGGGAATCACTATCGTGAGGCAGTCGGGGCTAAAAGTTATTTATCCTTTACCAATACGCGTGGCCCAGCGAATGCACCTATTGCCGTGCCGTTAATGGACAAAAACGATGCGGGTAAGCGTTCGCATTATTTAACTATTCAGTTTTCGATTGCTGATGCACCTGGACCAGATGAGATTGTGATTGTCTTGGGTGGTGCTTCTGGTGGTCGTCCGCATCATCGTATTGGTGATCGTTATAAAGATTTAGCAGAGCTTGGCTATGACGTCGATAACCCTGCCGCGGTCTAGAGCTGCTGATGGTTTAGCCTTTCACCAGACAGGTGAAGGCATACCGATACTGTTTATCCACGGGGTAGGCTTGCGTTCGGAAAGTTGGTATCAACAAGTAGATGCTTTCAAAAACGATTTCTCAGTATTTACGGTAGATATACCGGGACACGGCGAAAGCGACTTATTGCATCAACCAGAACCAGAATTGTTTGATTACACTGAAAAAATGGCGAAGTTCATCATTGATGAGGTGAAACAACCAGCAATCATTGTGGGTCATTCGATGGGTGCCTTACTAGCTTTATCCTTGGCCAAGGAATACCCAGAATTATGCACGGCTGTGGTGGCGATGAATACTATTTATAAACGCAGCGACGAAGCAAAACAAGCCGTGCAAGAGAGAGCATCAAAGCTGGCTAAATTAACCGGTGCCGATGCTTGTGCACCGATCAGTCGTTGGTTTAGCGAAACCCCATCGAAGCAAGATGAATATCATGCCGAGTTGTGTCGAGAATGGTTATTGTCAGCTAATTTACAAGGCTATGGTGCAGCTTATAAAGTCTTTGCTTACGAGGATGGTCCAAAAACTTCGGCTGTCAGTCGTTTTACTATGCCTGTGTTGTATGTAACTGGTGAGCTGGATAAAAATTCAAATGTGTCGATGACAAATGCCTTGGCCAACATAACACCAAATGCAGAAGCGGTAATCATTAATGATTCGCGGCATATGACGCCATTGACGCATGCAGATGAAGTGAACCATGCCGTAATCAAGTTTTTAGAAAGGCGATTATTAAATACGGCAAGCGAAAAACTAGGCTAGAATCGATGCATAAGGTGCTGAGAAAAAACGAATATGAGTAATATGAACCCTAAAGAACTGAGGAATGCATTTGGCACATTTATGACGGGTGTCACGGTTGTTACTACCAAAAGTAATGAAGGTGAAAATATTGGGTTTACCGCAAATTCATTTACTTCAGTATCTCTAGACCCACCACTGTTATTGGTGTGCTTGGGAAAATCTATGGGTTGTTACCCGGTGTTCGAAAGCTGTTCTCATTTTGTGGTTAATATCTTGGCTGAAGCGCAAGAAGATGTATCAAATTTATTTGCCAGCTATGATGGCGATCGTTTTTCTAAAGTCGCTTGGCATGAAGATCAAAATGGGATGCCATTAATTAACGGCGTCACGACCAGTTTTTCATGCAAAAACCACCAGCAAATAGACGCGGGTGATCACATGATTTTGATGGGAGAGATTACTCACTTTGAAACCACAGGCCACGAAGGTTTAGGTTATTCAAATCAAGGCTATTACAGTTTAGGTTTAGAACGTGGTGCAGTGGAAGCGCCAACTTCTGCGCATTCCTTTAAAGTTGGGGTGATTGTCGAATCTGAAGGTTCGGTATTGTTGCAAAAAACCGAAAAAGGCTTGCAACTACCCAGCGTTGAAATCGAAAATCGTAATGGTGCTTTGGGTGCGATTCAAAAGCATCTCGCAGACAATAATAATAAAGTTGAATTAGGCCCTGTTTATTCAATTTTTGATGACAAAAAATCCGGCGAATATTCTGTGTATTTTCTAGCGAATAGTGATTCGCAAGAAACCTCAGCGCTAGGAGATTTTTATCCTGTGGAATCCTTAATTGATTTACCCATGGCATCAAATGCCTTAAAAACCATGCTAGATCGCTATTCCTTAGAAAGAAAATCAGGAGTGTTTGGTTTGTATCTAGGTGATGATAGCGAAGGGGATGTTCACACGGTATGAATGACGACGTAAATTTACCAAGAGGAAATGATCTATGAAATTTTCTTTATTCGCACATATGGAAAGGGTGGAAGCCGAAAAATCACATCGCGAATTGTATGAGGAATTTATCTCATTGTGCAAAATAGCGGATGAAGGTGGCATGCATGCGATTTGGAGTGGTGAACATCACGGTATGGAATTTACAATCGCGCCAAATCCATTTACCACCTTGGTTGATCTTGCGAATCACACAAAAAATGTGCGTTTAGGCACAGGTACAGTGATTGCACCGTTTTGGAATCCAATAGGTTTGGCGGGTGAGTCAGCGATGGCAGATGTCATCACTAATGGTCGTATCGATATCGGTATCGCGCGTGGTGCCTATGTTTACGAATATGAACGCATGCGCCCTGGTATGGATGCTTGGGAAGCGGGGTTACGTATGCGCGAGATTATTCCTGCAGTGAAAAAACTCTGGGAAGGTGATTACGCACACGATGGTGAATATTATCAGTTCCCGAAAAGTACCAGTGCGCCAAAACCCGTACAAGAGGGTGGGCCGCCAATGTGGGTTGCCGCACGTGATCCGAATAGCTTTGAATTTGCGATTGAAAACCACTGTAATGTGCAAGTCACACCGCTTTGGTCTGGCACCGAAGAAATCGAAGACTTAATGAAAAAGTTTAATGATGCTTGCGCGAAGTTTAGTGATATTCCTCGACCTAAAGCGATGTTATTGCAACACGCTTATGTGGGAAAAGATCAAGCTTCTTTAGAACGGGCAAGTAAATTACTGAGTCGTTTCTATTGTTATTTTGGTGCATGGTTTAAAAACGAGAGACCAGTGTCACAGGCGCAAATCAAACCATTAAGTGATGAAGAAATGGCTAAAATGGAAATGTATAGTCCCGAAAATATGATGAATAACTTATTGATTGGAACACCGAAACAAGTGATTGATCGTCTCAAGCATTATGAAGATCTTGGTTATGATGAGTTTTCATTCTGGATGGATTCGGGGATGACCAGCAAAGACAAACACGAATCACTGTCACGCTTTATTGATGAAGTTATGCCAGCGTTTAGTTAGGAGACCTTTAAACGAAAATTATAATGGATTAAAACAGCTTGAATTCCCTATTTTTTCCTAAAAAATTCGTTGAATAGCTAATGCTATTCCTCTCATTTTTTAGAAAAAACTAGAAAATTACGCTTGTTTTACCCTCATCATAATCTTCATTTAAAGATCTCTAAAGACACCCCCCCTACTTTTTGTAGTTTTCTAATCAAGCTGTTAAAAGTAGTTTAAATAGAAATAGATTCACAGAATAATTAATAAAGCATATAGCGGAGAAAAAAATGTCAGATACCTTTCAAATGTATATTGATGGCGAATGGACAAATGGCAGTGAAGGCCAAACCATGGAGAGCATCAATCCAGCGACAGGTAAAGCATGGGCGAGTTTTGCTTGTACCAGCAAAGATGATGTCGAACGTTCGATTGTTGCGGCACGACGTGCATTAAATGAAGGTCCTTGGTCAACCATGACAGCTACGCAACGTGGCAAATTGCTTTACAAACTGGCAGATTTGGTTGAAAAGAATGCGGGCAAATTAGGTGAATACGAGACCACGGATAGTGGCAAG
>CALJIH010000172.1 GCA_937974135.1 uncultured Cocleimonas sp.
AACCATCCCCTCATTTAATCGTCGCGCGCTCCTTTTCGTTTATTGAAAAGGTAAATAAAAATTATGCGGTGCTATCCGTTTTGTATCTAAGTCAGTCGGCGGTATGATAGCTATCAATATTTTAATTGTTGGCTCACTGCATGAATGATCTATTTCCACCGATAAAGAAAAACCACTCGTTTTATCTTAGTGTTGATAATGATCATGAAATCTATGTAGAAGAATGTGGCAATTCTGATGGTCAGCCCGTTATTTTCTTACATGGTGGACCAGGAGCGGGCTGCGAAATCTACCATCGTCAGTTATTCGATCCAGAAAAATATCGTATCATTTTATTCGATCAACGCGGTTGTGGTCGTTCAAAGCCACATGCATCACTTGTTGCAAATACTACCAATCATTTGATTGCAGATATGGAATTGATTCGTGAAAAGCTTGAAATACACAAATGGGTTGTCGCTGGTGGTTCTTGGGGTTCAACGCTAGCGCTTGCTTATGCGCAAGCACATCATCAAATGGTCGATGGCTTAATTGTTAGAGGCATATTTTTATCAACGCCTAAAGAAATTCGTTGGTTCTACCAAGAGGGTGCTAGTGAGTTTTATCCTGATTATTGGGCAGATTATTTACAACCTATTCCTGAAGATGAACGCGATGATCTTGTTGATGCTTATCATAAAAGATTAACTGGTGATAATGAGATAGCGCGTATGGGTGCCGCTAAAGCATGGGCTTTATGGGAAGCCCGAACAGCTTCACTTCAACCTAAATCGAGTTTACTCGATCATTTTGGCGACCCAAAAACTGCCTTGAGTGTAGCGAGAATTGAAGCTCATTATTTTATCAACAATGGTTTCTTTGAACCTGATCAATTACTAAATAATATGGATCGATTAAAGAACATCCCCGGATTCATCATTCATGGTCGTTACGATATGATATGCACTATCAAACAAGCATTTGATTTACATCAAAGATGGCCACAATCAGAGCTATTTGTTGTTCAAAATGCTGGTCACTCTGCGGGGGAAAAGGGTATAAGTTCAGCACTGATTAAAGCCAGTAATGACATGCTTAAAATCCTCAAATCATGATCGGTCTGATTCAAAGAGTAACACACGCTAATGTTGTTGTTGAAGGAGCAGAAATCGCTAGCATTGATACTGGCATTCTATTGCTTCTAGGTGTTGAAAAAACAGATACTGAAGAAAACGCGAAGAACCTTCTGAGTAAAATAATCAACTTCAGAATATTTGAAGATCAGCAACAAAAGATGAATTTATCGTTATTAAATGCCGAGGGCTCACTTTTGGTTGTACCACAATTTACCCTACCTGCTGATACACAAAAAGGAACTCGCCCAAGTTTTGCCGCAGCCGCTCCACCTGAACTTGGAAAAAAACTTTTTGATCAATTTATTGTCCTAGCTAAAGAACATATTATAAACGTTGAAACTGGTCAATTTGGTGCCGACATGAAAGTCTCTTTAACCAATGATGGCCCTGTCACTTTTTGGTTACAAAAATAAAACTATCCACTAAGGCATATTTGCAAAGCATTTTTAGCACCGTATTTTGAGTGAGATAACCGATACCAGCCATTAAAATTATGATTAATATAAAATTACTAATTACTTTTCCAATAATATTTATACTGATGGTCAGTACAAATATTCAAGCTACTGATACAGAAATCAAGCCAGATAATCAAGCAACAGTTGAAGATACAACTAGTACTGAAAGCGAATCAGAAACAACAAAAGATGAAGCACAAACTTTATCTAACAAAACTGAAGAAGTTTCAAAAGAAACCCCTGACGAAGAGGAAGAACCGGACTGTTGATATATTAAGCCTCTCGTTTATTATCCATAAAGACATATTAAAATTATCCCAGAAGCCATATATGCTTTAAATCACGGGCTAAATAATATTGATGGAACAATAAATTTAAATCTCTTGGAGGACAATCACAAATGAACACCTTGAAAGCAATATGCTCGTTATTAGTTGTTGGCGTTATATCCCTTAGCTTTTCGACAGCTTCCGCTAAAGAAAATAAACCGGTAGGAATTACGCCGACTTTAGCTAGTATCACAGTAATGCACAACGGCAAACCCACTGAAATTAAGCGCAATCCGGACAATAAAAATACGGTTAATCCTGCCTTTGCAAAAACGTCTCGTCCATGTCCGCCTTTCTGTATACAACCAATGAGTCTTGGCAAAGGTATACAAACCATTGGAGAAGTTGAAGTCATTGATTACGCTGACAAGATGTCAAAAGGTGATGACAGCATTAAATTGGTTGATTCACGCACTCCAGACTGGGTTGCTAAAGGCACAATTCCTGGCGCTGTGAATGTTTCTTGGGTTGAATTAACGCCTAAAAAAGGAGCAACTACTGAAGGCATTATGAATGTCATGACTAAGCAATTTGGTGTTAAGTTAGCTGAGGGTAAAGATGCTTTTGACGTAGATGAAGCAATTGCTGACGGTGATACATCAAAAGTATTTGACTTTTCTGGTGCTAAAACATTGGTGATGTTTTGTAACGGCATGTGGTGCGGACAATCCCCGGCCAGTATTGCCGCATTAAGAAAGTTTGGCTATCCAGCTGAGAAAATTAAATACTTCCGTGGTGGAATGCAGACTTGGGAAATTCTTGGTCTTTCTACTGCAAAATAACAATTTTTCCATGGTATTAATTGGCTGGCAATTTGTCAGCCTTTTTTATGTCTAATCTAAAAAGGACTATTATTATTTAATAAGGATTTTCTTTAGGAGTTTTCTTAAACATGTCACGTGAAAGTTATTATCCATTTTATGGTTGGCTATTGATCACAGGAGCAATAGTTTTTGGTGGGTATCTCGCTTGGAGTTTCGGATTTTTTACAAAGCTTCTTACTCAAGATGTTACTTATCTTTCTTCGATAATTTCAATTCTATTTCTATTAGTCACCATTTATCTAGGTTTTGCGGCTTGGAAATTGTCGAAGCAAATATCGTATACCAATCACTTTCCCGATCAGAAATATAGCTTTAGCTGGGCATCTGAGCATATTGAATTATTAAATTGGCAACGCCAACAAAACACCAATGAATCCGAGTCTTTACTGGCGAGGTTAGTCGAAAGGATTCATCGCGGACATAGCAATGGTTGGTTTTTTTCAGATATCTTAATGCGCTTAGGTTTAATAGGTACGGTTATTGGTTTCGTGTTAATGCTTAGCACGGTTTATGAGCTAAAAGATAATGACGTTCAAGCACTACAAAACCTGTTAGGGACAATGGGTAGTGGTATGCAAGTGGCTCTATACACTACATTGACTGGCTTAGGTGGGGCTCTTTTGATCAGCATCCAATGTCAATGGTTAGATCGTTGCGCGGATGGTCTAGTTAGTAAAATCATTAAACTAGGGATGCAAAGCAGCAATACATCTAACGAAAAAATCACCTGATTCACTATGGCGAGCTTATATAAACATCACCGCAATCAATCTAAAGTGGATCCGTTTATCGACCTATTATTCAATAGTCTATTGGGGTTTAGTTTCCTGTTTCTTGTCAGTTTATTATTTATAAATCCTAAAGCAGATAAAGCAAAAGTAGAAAAACAAGCAGAATACATTATCACAGCCACATGGCCGCAAAATCTAGCCGATGATATTGATCTTTGGATGCGCGCGCCAACAGGCCACACCGTTTCATACCTGCAAAAAGAAGTTGGATGGCTAAATTTAGAACGCGATGATCGCGGCGAATTAAATGACACTCTAATCATAGATGGAAAGGAAGAAGTCCATCCAATCAACCAAGAAATCATAACTATTCGTAAAAGATATGCAGGCGAATATATTGTCAATCTCTACTATTACACCGCCAAATCAAGGAAAGCAATTCCGGTTGATATTCGTATTGATCGTATCAACCCAAAATACGAAACGGTTTATCGCAAAACCATCAACCTGAATAAACAAGACGAGGAAACTACGGCTGTTCGGTTTACTATCAAACCAGATGGTGATGTACACGACATCAGCCAACTGCCAACTACATTGACGCCCTACTCACTGGACCATCTTCCAAGTTTGCTACCCGATGCAATGCTAGGTAAACCACAATGAATGATTCGTTTTTACTAATGAGCATAAGTTATGTAGCGTTAGTTGTATTTGTCGTATGGGCAATATTTGGTAAACGTTTCAGCACTTTGCATAAAATTATCATTTGTTTACTATTACCTATGATCTATTTTATCCATTGGCAGAGTCTTCAAAGCACCAAGGGATGGCCTTCAGATCAAATTCTACCGACACAATTTGAGTTAATTTCTGCAGATATTGTAGAGCCAAATCCTATAGAAAAAATTGCAGGTAATATTCACCTATGGATTCGGCCATCTGAAACTGAACCACCACGTGCTTACATACTTGATTATTCTCGTGATTTGCATCAGAGACTTTTCGAAACAAAAAAACGCATGGCATCGGGAAGAAGGCAAATCGGTTTACTTTATGATACGAGTAACACAGGTCAGAGCGGTGCAAGTATTGGTGGTGGGATGAAATTGAAATTTAGGAACGCCCCTCGTAAACATTTACCCCCAAAAAAACAATAAAATAGCTTTAAAAACTCATAAAAGTAGGGGGGTGTCTTTTTTAGTATCCTTAACTGTCTATAAATATCAGTTTAGCTGCCTTATACTCTCCAATTATATTAATTTTACTGAGAGATAATCATGAGTATTAGTAATGAAGCGGTAACAAAACTCATTGAAGATGGAATTCCAGGTGCTGACGTAGTTGTCAACGGAGACGGCTATAAATACGAAACAACGGTAATCAGTGAAACTTTTGAAGGTTTGAACACTCTCAAACGACATCAAGCGGTTTATGCTGCGGTTAATTCTGCGATTACTTCTGGTGAATTACACGCACTAACAATAACCGCAAAGACTCCAGCCGAAGCATAAAGAACTAACGATGTCGTTTTAACTAATGACAGGCATTATGACGACTAAAATAAACACCAAACAAACTCGTTACGAAGCAACTCGTAACGTTACTTTGGTTGGTTTAGTCACAAACATTTTATTATCACTGGTGCAATTGATTGGCGGATTTATCGCCAATTCGCAAGCATTGATTGCTGATGGAATCCATACACTTTCCGATCTTGCCAGTGATTTTGTGGTGTTAATTGCCGCGAAGATAGCGAATCAAGATGCGGATGAATCTCATCCTTATGGTCACGGACGTTTTGAAACTTTGGGTACGGTTATTCTTGGCCTAGCCTTAACGGCTGTGGCTGTTGGTATAATATTTAATGCTATTTCTCGTTTACTCAGCCCTGAATCTTTAATCCAGCCTGCGCCCATTGCTCTAATATTTGCAGCTATTGCCATTATAGCCAAAGAAGGGCTTTATCAATTCACGATGCGTGTCGCGAATCGTTTTAAATCAAAAATATTAGAAGCCAATGCTTGGCATCATCGCTCTGATGCGATTTCATCATTATTAGTAGCGATCGGTGTTGCTGGTAGTGTTATTTTTGAGATTCCATGGCTCGATGCTGCAGCTGCAATTCTCGTAGGGTTAATGATTTTCTATATGGGTTTTAGGCTTGTTTTAGATAGTGTGATGGAGTTTGTAGATACTGCTTGGGATACAGACAAAATTGAGGAAATGAAACATTTCATAAGTGGCGTTGAAGGTGTAGACCACATGCATATGCTACGCACGCGAAAAATGGGTAACGATGTTTTAGCCGATGTTCACTTACAAGTAAATTCGTATCTTAGCGTATCCGAAGGTCATTATATTGCTGAAAACATGATGGCAAAACTACGTAAGAAATTTCCTGAGCTGAGTGATATTACTGTTCATATTGATCCTGAAGATGATGAAACGGCGTCGCTATCAAAAACTTTACCAAGTCGCCAAGAGCTCATGAAAACCCTCTACCCTTTGCTACAAAAACATGAACTCGATGAAATTGTTTACAGTATCAATCTTCACTACATTAATGGAAAAATTGAGACTGAGTTTGTTTTGAAGGAATCTAAAGCAGGTGGAATTCTAAATGCTTTTAAATCAGATTGTGAAGAAATTGAGGTTATTCGACGTATTAATATTCTAATTCAAAAGTAAGGATTAGATTACGAATAAGGTTAAAGACGGGTCTGTGGAACACTCTTGCTGAGCTTTGCCTAAGTATGCCGAATATTTATGCTGAGCTTGTCGAAGTACACCCCCCTACTTTTGAGCAGTTTTACACTTTAAACATTATTTCCCATATTGATTAATCGGTCTTTTTTCAGCAATCCAACTCATAATGCCATGAGTTACATTAATCACTTGTTTATACCCTAACTGCTGTGCAATTGCTTGACTGGCAACTTTAGTTCTAGCTCCAGTACGACAAATCAATATTACCGGCTGGTCTTTTTTTGCGATAGCAGTGAAATTTGGTAAAAAATTAGGATCAATTCTGCCTTGGTTATCAAAGAATGTGATTGTTTTGCTGCCAGGAATAATGCCAGTATGCTTCCATTCTTCTTCGCGGCGAATATCAACAACTAATACATCATCTTCCATGAAATTTTTAAGCTGTTCATTTGTGATATTGCTATAACCACCTGCTTGCTTGGCTAGCGCAGTTGTCTTTGACTTATCCTCAGCCATTGTTTGCGAGGCGCTAAATAAACAGGCTGCGACTAGCAATAAAGATAAATAATGCCCTAAATTTCTCATATACCATTCCTTTAATCATACATCTAAATAAAGAGTATCATTGAATTTACAATAATTAAAAAGATACCCCCCCACTTTTTAGTGGTTTTGCTAATTCTTATTTATAACTATCTTTTTACATAGATTATTCTTCATCAAATAAGTTCATAACTTACAGCACTAAAACACTTACTAAAAGAACTGCTTATG
>CALJIH010000173.1 GCA_937974135.1 uncultured Cocleimonas sp.
CTAGCAATAACAATATAAAAGCCTACCATCATTAAAATGATAACAATCCAGTAGTTATATAAACCAAGTGCATCCATTTTTTTTCAATTCCTAGAGAATCTGATTGTCAGTAGAGAGCGCTTTACTTCTGCTCATGAAAGCATAGTAAATACTGAGTATTACTGCCGCTACGGTTATACCAACACCTAGTTCGATGATTATTATTCCGTAATGCTGACCGTGTAATGGGTCTTGTGCTAATACGCTGTAGTTAAGGAAAGTACCTCCTAAGAAGAAACTAACCACACCAGTACCGCCGTAAAGTAAAACACCAATACCTGCTAACGCACGTAGCACATTTGGAGAAAGAAGCTGCATCGTTTCGCGTAATCCGAAGGTTAATGCGTATAGAATGAATCCTGCAGCAAAAATGACACCTGCTTGGAAACCTCCACCCGGGCCAAAATCACCATGGAATTGAACGTATAAGGCGAATAATAAAATATACGGAATTAACAATTTTGCCATTATTGGCAGAATTGGTTGTGGTGGGTATTCATTCGGAGATTGTGCTGGTGTTTTGGGCGGTAAACTTACACCTAGTAATGTCAAAACCCCTATTAAAGCAGTAAATACCACTACTGTTTCACCAAATGTATCGAATCCTCTGTAACTTGCGAGCACTGATGTTACAACGTTCGGAATCCCAATCTCCTTAGCAGATTCTTCTAGATAACGAGGAACCACGTGAGTATGTACTGGATTATCGGCCGCCCCGAAAGGAGGTAAATCAAGTGTTCCGTATATCAGTACAGCGCCAGTAACGATAACTATGAATAGAGGCAAAAATGAGGAGCGAGAAGGTTTTTTCTCCTTGTATCCTGTCATCACTAAGGTGCCCAACATAAGTACTGTGGAAATCCCTGCGCCCACGGCTGCTTCTGTGAAAGCTACATCAACTGCATCTTGAATAATAAAAATATTGGCAGACAGTAAACTGTAGATACCAAATAGCATCACCGCAGCAAATAAGTTTCTCATCCGTGCCACAGCAATACTAGTAGCTGCTAGCATAGTAATTAAAATAATATTGATGAAGAGTTCTATGACGACTTCTCCTCTTGTTCAGAGTCTTTGCGGAGTAAAGGTCTGAGCCCAGTTTTATGCGCCGCTTTAATTAATGCATGACCTGCAGCCGGACTTGAATACCAAGTGAATAAAAGAATGAAAATGAGTTTAACTGTTATTAGAGTAAATCCAGCTTGAAGCACTAGTCCGCCAATAATACAAGCAGTACATAATGTGTCAGTTACTCCAGCTGCATGCATTCTTGTATAAAAATCAGGGAAGCGAAATAATCCAATCGCACCGCTTATACCTAGAAATACTCCTAAAACTAGCAAAATAGCACTTATGAAATTTATTAATATTTCCATTAAAGTTCTTCTTCCGTTGAAGGCTCAGCAGTAGGTTGATCTTTTTCAATAGTATCTTTGACGAAGTTAAGAACCGCAATGACACCAATAAAATTGATGAGTGTATATACCAAAGCGATATCTAAAAACTCAGGGCGATCGGTAAGAAAGCCATACAGAGCGATAAATAAAACGGTTTTAGTACCAAACATATTGACGGCTAATATTCGGTCATATACACCCGGTCCAACAAAGGCACGCACTAACGCCAGTGCCATTATCACAAGAACCGCAACGGTAGCTGCAAAGAGAACAAGATTCATAAGATTCTTTTCTCCAATTTAGAAACTCTTTTATCCATTTCACCTTTCTCCAGATCATCCACTGATTCTTTTAACAGACCGTATACGGTAACTTCATTACCTTTAACATCCATTGATATAGTTCCAGGGGTTAAGGTTATGGCGTTCGCATATGTGGTTTTACCAAGGCGTGTCTTTTGGCTCATTGGTAAGGTACGAATTGTAGGAGAAAGTGGGAATTCTTCTGGAAGCCAGATACGTTTTAAAACATCGATATTTGCTACGACTACTTCTTTGAATAGCCACATCCAAAATAATGGTAATCCAGGAAGAAGACTTATAGCTTTGTGGAATGGGTATTTTTTTTCGATTTTCCAAGCGAAAAACAGACACAGTAGAACAGAGATAACCCCAAAACTTAATAATAATGGGTTATCCCAAAAACCCGACATTAAAAGCCAAAAAGTTGCGAGGCCAAAAGTGAGAAAAACTAGGTAAAGCATAATTAAGGGGTTTTGATCCAATTGCGTGTAAATCTAAGATTTATTATATTCATAATTTACACTAACCCTGCAAGGAAAATCATTCGCAATTTTGAAATACAATATGTCTATAGGAATAATATTAATAATAACCTCACTTGATGATAATGAGAAGCCCATAAATAGTACAATTAATTCAATTTCAATAAGGTCATTTTCTAGATTTAGAAAATGATCGACTAATCGTCTTTTTTTTGAAAATTTTCTGAAAATTACTGAAAAAAAAAGCATTTTCAAATACAATCCTTTTATTGATGAATTATCTAATAGATTCATTTTGAAATCTTACTCGAACCGTTTTAATAGTGTCTTCACATTGTGATTCCTGTGAAAAACTCTAATAAAAATATCCTGCATAGAGATCAGATCACGCATGGAAAGCGCCACTAGCTCTTTTGTTGAAGCCTTAAAGCACAGGTTTACACCTATTCTTGATTGGATTGGTGATCTCAGAGACGTTAATGTCCTAAAGGCTGATGCAGTCGCTGGACTAACGGTTGCGTTGGTGCTTGTTCCTCAATCAATGGCTTATGCTCAATTAGCTGGTTTACCCGCGTATGTTGGTTTGTATGCCTCTTTTCTACCCGTAATCTTTGCTTCCGTTTTTGGCTCGTCGATGCAGTTAGCAACTGGCCCAGTTGCAATCGTTTCTTTATTAACCGCCGCTGCACTTGAACCTATGGCGATTCAAAATCCCGAAGGATATCTGGCATACGCTGCCATATTGGCGTTTATGGTCGGTGCTTTTCAGTTATCTTTAGGATTGTTAAGACTGGGTGTTTTGGTTGATTTTCTCTCGCACCCAGTGGTAGTTGGGTTTACCAATGCTGCGGCATTAATTATTGCTAGTTCTCAATTGGGTAAAATCTTTGGTATCGAAACTCGTAAAGGAGATCATCATTACGAGACCGTGTGGAATTTATTGCAAGATATTCCATCAACCCATGTAGCGACTTTGATGATGGGAATATTATCAATCATTTTGTTGGTTCTGTTGAAAAAGTTAGCGCCCAAATTGCCTAATGTTTTGATTACTGTAGTGATATGTATCTTGCTTTCCTATTTCCTTGATTATGATGGAAAAGGAGGAAGTGTCATTGGTTATATTCCTGATGGGCTGCCTGGGTTTAAAGTACCTGATGTTGAATTTAATCAGGTGGTTAATCTAATAGTTTCAGCGGCAATTATTGCTTTATTAGGTTTCGTTGAAGCGATATCGGTTGCTAAAGCGATTGCATCAGAAACACGCCAACGATTATCTGCAAATCAAGAATTAGTTGGGCAGGGCATCTCAAATATAGTTGCATCAGCATTTCAAGCTTATCCAGTGTCAGGCTCGTTCTCACGCTCAGCGGTTAATTTTGATGCGGACGCACGTACTGGTTTTTCGTCAATAGTTGCGGGTATTATTGTTGGTATCACTTTACTGTTTTTAACACCTTTATTGTATCATTTGCCACAAGCGACATTGGCTGCTGTGATCATGGTTGCTGTTTTTAATTTGGTTAAAATTGAGCCAGTAGTACATGCATGGAAAGTTCATCGTCACGATGGTTTTGTCGCTGTTGCGGTTTTCTTTACCACTTTGTTTTTTGCACCACACTTAGAAAAAGGAATTATGACAGGGGTTCTGTTGTCTTTAGGTTTATTCCTTTACCGCACTATGACCCCTCGTTTTGTCGAAGTAGGTAGGCACGAAGATGGTAGTTTACGAAGTGCTGATTTATTTCAATTAGTGACTAGCGATACGGTTTCCGTGTTTCGCTATGATGGTGATTTATACTTTGCAAATGCAGGTTATTTAGAAGGTAAGATTTTAAATAACCTGGCGAAAAAACCAGACCTCAAGGTCATGATTTTAGATTTCGAATCCGTTGACTTGGTAGATTCAACTGGGGAGGAAACATTGACTAGGGTGGTTGAGAGATTAGAGGCAGCAGGAATTGAGCTTTATATCGCTCGAGCAAAACGCAGTATGATCGATGCGTTCACGCGTTCAGGTTTGATGGATAGAATTGGTAAGGATCGATTCTTTAGAGAGCGTACTATTGCAGCACGTTTTGCTAAAGAAAAATTTGGTGAGGAGATTGATATTGATCCATTGTTAAACGTAAAGCATATAGCCTAAAACAAGTGTTTTCATAATTTGCAAAAAGACCTCATCTTGAGGTCTTTTTTTATGCTACATTTTTAGTATGACTATTAAAGTATTGTACTTCGCCAGTCTGCGCGAACAATTAGGCCGATCAGGTGATGAGTTTGACTTTGAAAAGGATAAATTATCATCTATGAATATCGGTAATTTATGGCAATATGCAACATCGCAAAGTTCGTTTCCAGAGGAGTTATTGGTAGCAGTCAATCAAGAATATACCGATCAATTTGCTTTGCTAAATGATGGTGATGAAGTTGCATTTTTCCCCCCTGTAACTGGTGGTTAATATGGGTGTCGGTTCAACAGTGCCACGCAAAATTCTAATTGTTGAAGAATCTTTCGATCCACTGTGGCTTCAGGGTGATTACGAAGCAGATAGCATGGGTGATAAAACAGACTATGGTGCAACGGCCAATTTTATAGGTACGATGCGCGATTTTAATGAGGGTGATGATGTTTTGAGTATGACGCTGGAACACTATCCAGCAATGACAAACAAACAACTCAATGAAATCGTAGATCAGGCTTGTGAGAAATGGCCGATTCAAAATACCCTAATTGTTCATCGAGTCGGTGAAATTTTTCCAGCAGAATCAATTGTTTTAGTAACGGTATGGTCAGCTCATCGAAACGCGGCTTTCGATGGTTGTCGTTTTATAATGGAAGCACTAAAGCATCAAGCACCATTCTGGAAAAAAGAATCCTTAAGCGAGGGAAATACTCGCTGGGTGGCTGAAAACACGGATGGTGGGTGAGAATAGGATTCTCAATCAA
>CALJIH010000174.1 GCA_937974135.1 uncultured Cocleimonas sp.
GAAACATCCTGATTTTGATGCAATTCATAAAGAACTTTATGTGTCAGCAAAACTACAATAATTATATTTTTAAAACAGCACATCTTGATTAATTCTATTTTTGAAAACAGTTATAATGCACCGCATTGTGTTTGAAGCTGTGCTAATGACACTACAAATTGATATCTAGTAATTAACTTTAATTGAGTAATTTATGACTTACACCACTGAAACAACAAAAAGTATTCCATTAATACCAGTCAGTAAAAGCGAATTAGAAAAAGTCTTGAAAGCGCAATCTGAAGCTGTTTCTAATTGGGTCGGTAGTATTGAATTTACAGCATCAGCTAATCAATCGTGCATGATTCCTGATGCAGATGGTTCGGTTTTAATGGTGTTGGTTGGTGTTGAGGATAAGATTACAGAACAAGCTGGAGGGGCACTCTGGTCGCTGGCATCGCTACCTAAAAAATTACCTGTAGGCCAATATCATTTGCACTGTTATTGGTCAGATGAAGATAAGTTAAGTGCGGCCATAGGATGGGGTTTAGGCGATTATAGTTTTGATTTCTTTAAGCAAGATTTCATGGATCAAAAACCAAAAGCAGTGTTACAAGTGGATGAGAATCAACTTGATGATATCAATGCGTTTGTAGATGCTTTCACCTTGGTACGAGATATGGTCAATACGCCAGCAAATCATATGATGCCACAGGATATGTCTGAGCTTGCTGGAGAACTTGCGCAACAGCATGGGGCAGAGTTTTCTGAGATTGTAGGTGATGATTTAATCGAACAAAATTTTCCTGCAATACATGCTGTTGGTCGAGCGAGTGCGCATCCACCTAGGTTATTAAAAATGACTTGGGGTAATGAAAAAAATCCATTGCTTAGCTTAGTTGGTAAAGGCGTGTGTTTCGATACCGGTGGACTAGATCTAAAACCATCGAAATTCATGCGCTATATGAAAAAAGATATGGGTGGTGCTGCGCATGTGTTGGGGTTAGCGCATCTAATTATGTGTTTGGATTTACCCGTAAATTTACAAGTGCTAATTCCTGCGGTGGATAATGCGGTATCTGATGATGCTTATCGCCCGGGTGATATCATTGAAACTCGCGCCCATAAAACGGTAGAAATTGATAATACGGATGCTGAAGGACGTGTTGTGTTATGCGATGCCCTTACCTTAGCGTGTGAACATGAGCCAGATTTAATCATAGATTTTGCAACATTAACGGGTGCTGCACGAGTGGCAGTTGGTACTGAAATTCCCGCATTATTTAGTAACTCCGATGAACTCATTGCCGGCTTACAGAGTGCTTCAAAAACCTCAGGTGAATTAATTTGGCCTTTACCTCTGCATCATGGTTATCGCTATCAAATGAATAGTGATGTGGCTGATATTGTTAACAGTTCCTCAGAAGGTTATGGTGGGGCAATCACTGCTGCTTTGTATTTAAACGATTTTGTTGATGAAAATGTAGAATGGGCACACTTTGATGTCAATGCATGGAATACGCGTAATCGACCCGGACGCCCAAAAGGGGGAGAGGCAATGGGGCTTCTAGCTGTGTTTGAATATCTACAAAAGCGTTATAATTAGTTGTTATTTAATAATAATTACGCTCAAAATCAAGTAAAAGTGGGGGGGTGTCTTTTAAACAGTCTTTCAGTGTTATTTAGGATAATGAAATGAATGATACGCCGGTTATTACTATTGATGGACCTGCCGGTTCTGGTAAAGGAACCATTTCTCAAAGGGTAGCAGATCATCTTGGTTGGCATATTTTAGACAGCGGTGCTTTGTATCGTTTAGTGGGCCTTGCGGCTCAACGTAAACAGATTGATCTCGATAATGAGGATGCTGTTGCAGAAATAGCTAAAGATTTAGATGTAGTATTTAAGGCAAACGATGAAGATGAAGTGGTCGTGTTATTGGAAGGGAATGACGTATCATTAGCCATTCGAAGTGAAGAAGCAGGAGCTGCTGCCTCGCAGGTAGCTGCAAAGCCTTCCGTTAGAGAAGCTTTATTAGAGCGTCAACATCGATTTCAAAAAGATCCCGGTTTAGTCGCGGATGGGCGCGACATGGGAACCATTGTTTTCCCCCATGCATTGGTAAAAATATTCCTCACCGCTAGCGCTGAAATACGTGCAGAACGACGCTTTAATCAGTTGAAACAACAAGGGATTAGTGCTAATCTGCGCGGCTTGATTCGTGATATAGAAAAACGTGATGCGCGAGATACCAATCGCAAAGACGCACCACTAGTTCCAGCTGCAGATGCGATCACAATTGATACTGGAAAATTAAGTATCGATGAGGTTGTAAATAGTGTTCTTGCTGCAGTGAAAAAGCACATCTAAACGTGCCTTGAAACACTCTTAATTACCCTTCAAAACATATTTTAAAAACGATGGCTTTTAAAAGCCCGGCATAGTTTGTAACTGTTTATTTAGTGTTTATGTCTTTATCAATCATCGTTTTATGAACACCTTAAAATGCATAGTTAATGTTATTTCTGAGGTTTAATTTAACCGAATAGTATGGGTTTACTATCGTAATATATAGGTTTTAATACCATGAGTGAAAGTTTCGCGGAGTTATTTGAAGAAAGTCTAACGTACATTGAAATGAACCCAGGTTCGTTAATTAGTGCGACCATCGTTGATGTAACTCCAGATTTTGTAACCGTCAGTGCAGGCCTTAAATCAGAAGGCGTAATTCCAGCAGAGCAATTCAAAAACGAAGCAGGTGAACTTACTGCTAAAGTTGGTGATATCGTTGAAGTTGCACTAGAAAGTGTTGAAGATGGATTTGGTGAAACCAAATTATCACGTGAGAAAGCCCGTCGTTTACGCGCTTGGGAAATTCTTGATGAAGCACTTAAGAATGACGAAATAATTACCGGCATCATTACAGGCAAGGTTAAAGGTGGTTTCACCGTTGAACTTGGCGATATACGTGCCTTCCTTCCTGGTTCATTAGTAGATGTCCGTCCAGTACGTGACACTGCTTACCTTGAAGGTAAAGAATTAGAATTCAAACTAATCAAACTAGATCAGAAGCGTAACAACGTTGTTGTATCTCGTCGTGCAGTTGTTGAAGATGAGTACAGTGTTGAACGTGAGCAACTTCTTGAGAGTATCGAAGAAGGCAAAACAATCAAAGGTGTGGTTAAGAATCTTACTGATTACGGTGCATTCATCGATTTGGGTGGCATAGACGGCCTATTACATATCACTGATATGGCGTGGAAACGTGTTAAGCATCCTTCGGAAGTACTTGAAATTGGCACAGAAATTGATGTATTGGTTCTTAAATTTGACAAAGAAAAGAGCCGTGTCTCTCTGGGTCTTAAGCAGATGGGTGATGATCCATGGCAAGATCTTGTTCGTCGTTATCCTGTTAATACAGTACTCAATGGTAAAGTGAGTAATCTTACTGACTATGGTTGTTTCGTAGAGATTGAAGATGGTGTGGAAGGACTTGTACACGTATCTGAGATGGATTGGACAAACAAAAACGTTAATCCAGCTAAGGTTGTTACATTAGGTCAAGAAGTGGATGTCATGATTCTTGAAATTGATGCAGAACGTCGTCGTATCTCTCTCGGTATGAAACAATGTAAAGCTAATCCTTGGGATGATTTCGCAAAAACTGCGACAAAAGGCGAAAAGGTTAAAGGTGTTATCAAGTCTATTACTGACTTTGGTATCTTTATCGGTCTTGAAGGCGGCATCGATGGATTGGTTCACTTGTCAGATATTTCTTGGAATGTACCAGGCGAAGAAGCGGTTCGTGATTATAAGAAAGGCGATGAAGTTGAAGCGACTATTCTTGCGATTGATCCTGAACGTGAGCGTATTTCATTGGGTGTTAAGCAAATGGATCAAGATCCATTCTCACTATTTGTTGCTGCTAATGAGAAGGGAAGCATCGTTAAAGGTTCGGTAATCGAAGTAACGCCTAAAATGGTTAAGATTGACCTTGGTGAAAATATTGAAGGCATATTACGCGCTTCTGAAATTTCACGTGATCGCATTGAAGATGCATCTACAGTAATGAGCGTTGGTGATGAAGTTGAAGCTAAGTTCATGGGTGTAGATCGTAAGACTCGCGCGATTAATTTATCGATCAAAGCTAAAGATTACGCTGAAGAAGCTGAAGTAATGAAAGAGTATAGTTCTTCATCTGCTTCAACGGGTACTTTGGGTGATATTTTCAAAGAGCAGTTAGATAAATAAGTATTGTATAAGGTTGGTTCAATACTAACTATTATCTTTACAAATCATAAAAAGCCGATTATTAAATTAATCGGCTTTTTTTATGAATTTCAGTTGCTTAATTGAATTTGTATACTATTATTTAGACAAAAGTTAATAGAATTAAATAATCAAACAGCGTTAAGACTGTAAGATTATTATTGCGAGTATAATGTGAGGAGAAACATTAATGACAAAATCAGAAATTATTAATATTCTTTCTAGAAAACAAAGTCATCTTAGTAGTAAAGATATCGAGTTGTCTGTCAAAATTCTACTTGATCAGATTAGCGATACTTTAACGAGTGGTGAAAGAATTGAAATTCGTGGTTTTGGTAGTTTTTCATTACATCACCGTACAGCTAGAAAAGGGCGTAATCCTAAAACAGGTGAACAAGTACAACTTTCACCAAAGCATGTTCCACACTTCAAGCCAGGTAAAGAAATGCGTGAACGTGTGAATAAGAATAAAGATACATACCCAATTCAAGAATAATTAACACCTTTCCGTAAACTAAATTTTTCGTTAAAAGTAATAATACTAAATAAGTCCAATTCTAATGGTTGAGATTCTTTTCCTACTGCTACCTTTTGCCTTTTATTCTGGGTGGAGAGCCGCGAGTAAAAAACTTAAAAAATCCCAAAAAAAAAAGGTCAGCTTTCCGACAATTTTGTTAAAGGCGTAAATTATCTTTTAAGTGAAGAGCCTGATAAAGCTTTAGAAGTATTTCTTAATTATCCCGATATCGACGAATATACCGTTGAGACATTTCATTTACTTGGA
>CALJIH010000175.1 GCA_937974135.1 uncultured Cocleimonas sp.
ATTGGCAGAAACAGGGTGGAATACTTTGTCGCTACAATTACCTGTTTTAAAAAATGAAGCCGAAGGCAAAGATTATGAGCCATTGATGAAAGATGTTCCTGCAAGAATTGATGCGGGAATTCGTCAATTGACCGCTCAAGGTGCAAAACGTATTGCCATAGTTGCGCATAGTATGGGAGCAAGAATGGCGGCATATTACCTCGCAAATAAAAAAATCTACCAAGATGCTCAAACGCAAACGCCCATTGTAGTTTTTATTAGTATAGGAATGGGAACAGATGACGAGGAATTTTTTGGCAAAATCAAACTACCAATCTTTGATATCTTTGGTGAGAAAGATTTACCTTCTGTATTAGCTTCTGCGCCTGATCGCCTGAAATCTTCAGCGGAGAATAAAGCGTTTAAACAAATCAATATCAAAGGGGCAAATCATTTTTTTGACGATCAAGACGATGACTTGGTTAATGTTGTTACCGAATCGTTAACTGGCTTTTGATTTAAGGAATCTTTGATCGTCCTAAGTAAATTTTTGCTAACCTTCTAGGACATCATCTCCGTTGTTACGATCCTTATGAAGGTCGTTGCATCATGCTAAAAATGTAGCATTCACTGCGAATCGTGCCTAGGATATGATGCCCTAGAATATTTCAAAATTTCACATAGGACAATCAGAGATTCCTTTATGAGAATTCCACGTTTTTATCAAGACATTGATGTCGAGTTAGGCCAGCAACAGAGCTTATCAAAAATTAATCATCGGCATGCGGTGCAAGTGCTGCGTTTGAAAGTAGACGATGAATTGATTCTTTTTGATGGCAAGGGTGGTGAATACCTCGCTAAAATGAGTATTTGCAATAAACGTGATTCTAAAGTTAGTCTTGAAACTTTTGATGATGTTAGCCGAGAATCTGTTTTACAAAGCCGTCTAATCCTTGCAACGATTAAACCCGACAAGATGGATTTTGCGATTCAAAAAGCGGTAGAGCTTGGGGTCACTCATATCCAGCCAATGATCTCTGATCGTAGCGTGATAAAAATAAAATCAGATCGCTTACAAAAGAAAATGGGACATTGGCAGGCAATCATTGTCGGTGCATGTGAGCAATCTGGGCGCACTACAATTCCTATTCTCGATGAGCCTTTGTCATTAGAACAATGTTTGAATAAATATAAAGACGATTTTTGTATTGGAATGTTGCCAACGTCGACTGATAGTTTTCAATCTTTAGAAAAACAGAATAATGAGCAAACAGTTTCTCTCATCATCGGTCCTGAAGGTGGTTTCACTAATCATGAAGAAGGTTTGATGGAAAATCATAATATCAAAACGGTAAATTTTGGAAGCCGTATTCTACGTGCTGAAACCGCTGTTATCGCTGGTTTAGCTGCATGTCAGCAACAATGGGGAGATTTGTAGTAAGTCTGTTCTGTATATAAAATCACAAAACTAGGGGGGTGTCTTTCAAACTGTTATAAACTAGCCCTATTCAACAATTTGTACCTAAAGGTTATAGAAACATGCAACGCAAAGCGCAATTATTACCCATATCAAAAGAACATCATGATTCGATTAAAATGGCGGAGGAAATTCTTGCGATTGTTGAAAATGGCAGTGATGATGAGCTGCTAGCGACCATTGAGAAAGTGCAAAATTATTACGAGAATGATTTAGAGATACATTTCCAGCACGAAGAGCGCACAATTTTTGCACCCATTTACAAACAGTATAAAGAACATGTGCCGCTTGCTATGCCATTGTTAAAAGAACATGGTGCGATCAGAATGTTAGTCCCTAAATTAGCTTTAGAAAATGCCAGAGAAGGTTTGGCGATGTTTGCTGAGACCTTATTAAGTCATACCCGTATCGAAGAGATGGAGTTATTTCCAATTATTGAAAAAGTATTTAGTAAAGAACAGCTGGACGCTGTTTTAGAATTTAAACCTTTGGATTAAAGATAAACCCATCAAAAGTAGGGGGGTGTCATTTAGACAAGCTCAATACAAGCTTTCGACAAATTCAGTGGCAGTTTAAAGTGGCACGTTTTTAGCTTTATATTTCTTCAATAAATTTTATAGAAGATTTTTTAATAAATACTTTTTTTCCATTTTCTTTTTTTAATATGAACATACCTTTCCAGTTTCCAAAAGTTAGTTCAGAGTCTTCACCATCAATGCTACCAAGAATCTCAATACGTTCAAAGTTCTCGTCTCCTGAAAGAAAAATATTATATAAAACGCCAGTTTTTATAGACTCTTTAATTTCTGGCAGAGTTTCTGCTCGTTGTTTTTCTTTTTTTCTAGCTGATAACTTTGATGATACGTACGCATAAATAACCATTAAAATAATTATTGAAACAATGATCGCCCATATTACAGACATATTTAATGTAGTTTCAGTGCCATTCGACATTTCAATTTCCCATTATTGTTAATGCAGATTATTAGACCATGTAGGTTGTATTTGAAACAACTTTTATACGATACAAGAAATAACTTAATCTGGTGGAATTTATTGCGTCTTAGGCACTAAATGCCTAGCTCAGAGAAGAAAGATTCTAATGAAGCAACTTGTCATGCTTTGTTTAATTTGTTTGTTACGAAATAAACGATATCATCAA
>CALJIH010000176.1 GCA_937974135.1 uncultured Cocleimonas sp.
CAACTTATTGACATCTCAGCTACTTTAGCTTGCGAAAATAGAGATATTCAGGATGCATCATACATAGAGCATGCGAAAAAATATGCTATGGATGAATTTATGGTGGATTACAACAGCAGAGATTTGATTCAAGAAATCAATTTTTCTTTATGCTTTGTGCTGGCTTATTTTGATTCGCATTTATCGTTGTCGATGATTACTGAAGATGAAGCTAAGGAAGCCATTAGTCATCTTAAATCGAATTTTGATTTAAGTTATAGCGGCCAAGCTAAGAGTAATGTTTTCTCTGTGGACTTTAAAAAGAAAAGCTAAATTTGCTCCAGATACTATTTTTTTATAGTATTTGCTGATGGCATATAACAAACGCACGACTTCACCTTTATGTAAACCCATTCCTGGTCTCAGTGACGAAGACACTTACTTGATGATAATGCTTTATCAATATCAAAAAGTGAGTATTGATAAACTAGCACGAAAATTTGGTCTTACCACAGGCCAAGTACGAAATATTATTAATCGGCGTGCTATCGGTGGATGCTGCGGTTAAATGTAAAGCTGACTTTTAACTTTCCCGACTAACTTCAATTTGTGGTAAACCATCAGTACCTATTTCAACTTTCATCACGATCGGTCGACAACAGACCTCGCAATCTTCAACGTATTCTTGTGACTCTACCGAACAATCTGCAATAACTTCAAAGTTCTCCCAGCAAAAAGGGCACTGAATATAGATAGATTCTAATCCGTACATGTAACTATATGATTATTTATGATCATCAACATTTATCTTACTCAGTTCGTTTACGTATTTCCATTTATTCTGATGTTTAACAAAATAACTATTTTCATGGTGTTGTTGAATGGTTTTGTGCCCATTAGTTGAATCTTCGTTTTCGTCTATATAGCTTGCAATAAACTCAACCGTTCCATATTTATCTTCAACTTGCCCCTTTGTTGAAGTCATGATTTCTAATTCTGTAAATATTTGTGAATTTGTTTTTCGTAATACGGTTAATGGTGGTCGAGTATTTTTATCCCAAGTACGGTAAATGTATTGTGGATTGTTAAGTACGTATGCACTAAACCGTGAACGCATAAGAATTTCAGCAGTTGGTGCATGAATTTTACCTTTGTGGTAAGGGCCGCAACACAGTAGATATGACTTATTTGAATCACAGGGACAGAGTTTTACTGAAGACATTAGTGCTAATTATTTATCAACGATTGGATCATCAAAACTTGCATTGAGTTCACCATCTTTTAGCTTAACCAAGATAGACTGATTGGCTGTGGCTTGCTTTACTGAGCTGATGACTGAATCTGAATTTTTGTCCTTAATAATTGAATAACCTCTGTCTAAGGTTCTTAAAGGACTAATTGCATCCAGCTTAGCTAATTGTAGCGTGAAGGTTGAGTGTTTTTGGCTTAAATCAATTTGAATACTTCTTTTTAAACGATCCAATAGTTGATTTAAATGAATGCTTTGATCGGCTATTTTTTTCTGTGGTAAATTTGATTGTAATCGAGAAATTAAAGAACTTAGTTGAATATGTTTTTTATCTAAGCTTTTAGTCAATTCTAGTTTCAATCTGTTTTCAAACTCATCCAACCGTTGTGCTTGCTGTTGGATTTTATTTGCAGGTTTTTGTATAAAGAGACGAGATGTTAGCCATTCTAAATCCTGTTTCTTTTGTTTAATTGATCTATTGATTGTTTGTATTAACCACAGGCGTGTTTGAATACTCTCAGTTAATAACTGATTTCTATCAGGAGTAACCAATTCAGCGGCTGCAGAGGGTGTTGGTGCGCGTAAATCAGCTACAAAATCGGCGATGGTAAAGTCTATTTCATGGCCTATACCGCTTATTACTGGTGTCTTAGCGTTGTAAATGGCCTTAGCTACATTCTCTTCATTAAAAGACCATAAGTCTTCGATTGAGCCTCCTCCACGAGCAAGAATCACAACGTCGCACTTATTGTCAATATCGACTTTTCGTATCGCCGTTTCAATCTCGGTCTTAGAGGTTGCCCCTTGAACTGCTACAGGATAAATTAAAATTTCAGTCTGAGGGCTTCGACGTTTTAATACATTTAGGATATCTCGAATTGCTGCGCCGGTGGGAGAGGTAATTACACCTATGCGTTTGGGATATTCCGGAATTTCTTGCTTGAATTTTTCATCAAAAAGTCCAGCATTTGAGAGTTTTAATTTTAACGCTTCAAATTGTTTTTGTAATTGACCGACACCAGCATCTTCCATATGTTCAGCTATAAACTGATATTCACCTCGAGGTTCATATAAACCGACACGACCACGAACCAATACCTTCATCCCATTTTCAGGTTGAATGCGTAGTTTCATATTTCTGTTACGAAACATTGCTGAACGAATTTGTGATTTATTGTCTTTTAGAGTGAAATATAAATGACCTGAAGAAGGACGCACTAAATTAGAAATTTCACCTTCTACCCAAAGCAAGGGGAATCCTTGAGTTAATAATTGGTTAACTTCAGCATTGAGTTCGCCAACAGATAATATTGTGCGGTTAGTGGTTTGCATAACTTATTAATTGTAACAGTAGGCGGAAACAACGGGTATTAATTGATTTAAGTGCAGTTCGTCCAATACCTTTGGCACTCAGAATATATATGAATTAGGATAAAATAATCAGTAAGGTCAACGCTTCAACTTATTGTTAACAGCCAATTAATAAAAATTAGACCAAACAAATGAAAAAAACCCTACTACTCCTATTTATCCTTTTGATAGTAATCTTAATTTCACTATTTGCCTACAAATCATTCAACCCAACGCCTCAGTTATCTGACAATGCAAAACATACGTGGCTTGAGTTATGCAACAACAATAGTGAATGCCAACAAGGTGTTGAGAAGCACTATTTAGAGTGCGCTAATTCAGTGTCTTTTGAAAAGCCAAAAAGTAACGCTGATATGGCGGAGTATATCGCGCTGACCAAAATGGAAATTGAGGGATGTTTAACGGATAACATAGGAAAAGCATTTCCTAGTAGCTAGATATTTTAGTCAAAAAAAACCGCAGTTAATACTGCGGTTTTTTTAATGAAGAGTATATTTAGAAAGTGGGGCCAGCAGTTTCAGCTAGTTTTGCTTGTGCTCTAATAGCAATAATTTGATCAGCAATTTTGTTTGCCAATTTAATCGCCTTCTTTTCTTTACCGTCTTTAGCTGCTTTCTCAGCTTTCTTAATCGTTTTAGCCATATCTCGCCATTCAAAACCTAACGAGCTAGCTTCTTTTTGTGCTGCTTTGGCTGCTGCGATAGCTTCATCTGCCGATTGCGCCATTACAGTTGTAGTTAAGGCTAAAGTTAGCGTAGCTAGTAGAAACTTGAATTTCATTTATCACTCCTAATTCAATATGTAAAAGATTATTATTTGTTATTAATCCGATAATTGTAGCGCTATGTTCACCTGACAAACATATCTAGTATGGGATGTTTCTAATATTAGTTCAATTAGTTTATTTTCGCAAAAATACTGTTTTTATTGGCTTTATAGTTTACCTATTTTAAGTGCATGCTTATAATGGGCGGTTATACTTTCTAAAGTGCTTTATGCGCATTTAGCCTTTTTTTTACTTAGATAACAGACGATCGAACCCCATAGAAAATAGATCTAAACTATCTAAAAAATTGGAATTATTCATGAGAATACTAGAAGAAGCTCTTACCTTCGATGATGTTTTGCTAATCCCTGCACACTCTACTGTTCTGCCAACTGACGTCAACTTGCAAACGTCCTTGACCAAAAAAATTACTTTAAATATTCCTTTGCTCTCTGCTGCTATGGACACAGTAACTGAAGCTAAGCTGGCAATCGCAATAGCTCAAGAAGGTGGTTTAGGTATCGTGCATAAAAATATGACGATAGAAGAACAGGCTAAAATCATCGCTAATGTAAAACGTTTTGAAAGCGGCATCATTAAAGACCCAATAACTACATCAGCTGATACTTCAATTGAAGAAGTAATGAAATTAACTGCTAAACATAAAATATCGGGTGTACCCGTTGTAGAAAATGGTGATGATTTAGTTGGTATCGTAACAAGTCGAGATCTGCGTTTTGTGAAAGAGCGAGGAGAGTTAGTCTCTTCGATAATGACGCCAAAAGAGAAATTAGTCACAGTTTCAGAAGGTGCAAGTAAAGGAGAGATAAAAAAACTATTACACGAAAATAGAATTGAGAAAGTGTTAGTAGTCAATGATGCCTTTAAATTACGCGGCTTGATTACGGTAAAAGATATTCAAAAATCAACGGATTTCCCTAA
Organism: uncultured Cocleimonas sp.; assembly: GCA_937974135.1. Classification (GTDB taxonomy): domain Bacteria; phylum Pseudomonadota; class Gammaproteobacteria; order Thiotrichales; family Thiotrichaceae; genus Cocleimonas. Next base: position 4,308 of record CALJIH010000176.1, read on the forward strand.
TGCTTGCAAAGATCGACATGGCAGTTTACGTGTAGGAGCAGCAGTTGGTACAGGACATAACACTGAACAGCGTGTAGAAGCATTAGTCAATGCAGGTGTTGATGTTGTCATTGTTGATACTGCCCATGGTCATTCCCAAGGTGTACTGGATCGTGTTAGGTGGGTGAAAACGAATTATCCTGATGTTCAAGTGATTGGTGGAAATATCGCGACAGGTGCTGCTGCTTTGGCATTAGTTGAAGCGGGTGCAGATGCCGTAAAAGTTGGTATTGGACCTGGTTCTATTTGTACTACAAGAATGATTGCAGGCGTCGGTGTACCTCAAATTACGGCCATCATGAATGTCGCAGAAGCACTAAAAAGTAAAGGTATCCCTTTAATCGCTGACGGTGGTATTCGATTTTCAGGAGATATCGCAAAGTCTTTAGCAGCCGGTGCAAACTGTGTCATGTTAGGTGGCATGTTTGCGGGTACGGATGAAGCTCCTGGTGAGATAATTATTTATCAAGGGCGATCTTATAAATCTTATCGCGGTATGGGTTCTTTAGCTGCAATGGCAGATGGCTCTAGCGATCGTTATTTTCAAGAATCTGAAAATGCGGCGGATAAACTGGTACCAGAAGGTATCGAAGGACAAGTGCCTTACAAAGGTTCGTTAGCGCCTATTATTCATCAATTAACCGGTGGAATTCGTTCTAGTATGGGCTATGTAGGTTGTAAAGATATCGCTGAAATGCGCAGTAAACCAGAGTTTGTACGAATTACCGGCGCTGGAATGAAAGAATCACATGTGCACGATGTGACGATTACCAAGGAAGCTCCCAATTACCATTCATAATCGGTTTACTTAATGCTTTATTTGCTCCAATACTGCGTTGAGAAATGATCACTTACATTTGTAAGCTCACATTTCCCGCCTTGTATTGAAACAAAACAGCATCAATTAAAACGATTCTGAAATCTATGACTTAAAAAAGTAAAAAACTAATGACAAATAACATCCATACAGATCGTATATTAATTCTCGATTTTGGTGCTCAATATACGCAATTAATTGCCCGTAGAATTCGTGAAGTAGGGGTTTATTGTGAAATTTATCCTTGGGATGTTAGCAATCAAGAGGTCATTGATTTTGGAGCTAAGGGTATTATTCTCTCCGGTGGTCCAGAATCTACGATTGCGGATAATGCTCCGGTAGCTCCAGAAGCTGTGTATGAGCTTGGGATTCCTGTTTTGGGTATTTGTTACGGCATGCAGACTATGGCGATGCATTTTGGTGGTATGGTTGAGCGAGCTGATCATCAAGAATATGGTTATGCACAAGTTCGCGCACGTGGTCATACAGCCCTATTTAAAGATATTCAAGACGAAGTGAATACCGAAGGTCATGGGTTATTAGATGTGTGGATGTCGCATGGTGATCATGTGGTGGAAATTCCAGAGACGTTCAAGCTTATGGCGAGTACTGAAAATGCACCTATTGCAGGTATTGCCAATGAAGAAAAGCAGTTTTATGGTATTCAATTCCATCCAGAGGTTACGCATACTAAGCAAGGTGGAGTGATTCTAGAACGCTTCGCTTGTGATATTTGTGCCTGCCAAAAATTGTGGACACCTTCAAATATTATCGAAGACAGTATCAAAAATGTACGTGAGCAAGTCGGTAACGAAGAGGTTATTTTAGGATTATCTGGTGGTGTTGATTCTTCAGTCGTGGCGGCAATGTTACATAAAGCTATCGGCAAACAATTAACCTGTGTATTTGTTGATACGGGATTACTCCGTTTAAACGAAGGTGATCAGGTGATGCAAATGTTCGCAGATAACATGGGTGTGAAAGTCATTCGCGTAGATGCCGAAGCGAGATACCTAAAAGCGCTTGAAGGTAAGACGGATCCCGAAGAAAAGCGCAAGATCATCGGCAATATGTTTGTCGAAATATTTGATGAAGAATCAGAAAAACTCACGAATGCTAAATGGTTAGCACAGGGAACGATCTATCCTGATGTGATCGAGTCAGCAGGTAGTAAAACGGGTAAAGCGCATTTGATTAAATCCCATCACAATGTGGGTGGTTTACCTGAAGATATGAAGCTTGGTTTAGTAGAACCATTACGCGAATTGTTTAAAGATGAAGTGCGCACTATTGGCATAGAATTAGGATTGCCAGAGCAAATGGTACATCGTCATCCGTTCCCAGGTCCTGGTCTTGGTGTTCGTATTCTCGGTGAAGTACAAAAGTCTTATGCTGATATTTTGCGCCTTGCAGATAATATATTTATCGAAGAATTATATAAGCACGATCTCTATCATAAAACCTCTCAGGCTTTTGCCGTATTCTTGCCGGTTAAGTCAGTCGGTGTTACTGGAGATGGGCGTCGTTATGATTATGTGATTGCGCTACGTGCTGTTGAAACGATTGATTTTATGACAGCTCGTTGGGCGCAGTTACCCTATGATTTTCTGGGTTTGGTTTCAAATAGAATAATCAATGAAATCGAGAATGTTTCTCGAGTAACCTATGATATTTCGGGTAAACCACCAGCTACTATTGAATGGGAATAGTTTAAAAGTGTCAAAAAGTGGGGGGGTGTCTTTTACAGATGATTTAGAACATGAAAATCATCATAAATGGATGTCTCATGCCTTGATGCTCGCTAAACGTTCTGAGGATGAAGGAGAAGTACCTGTTGGCGCTGTTTTAGTTAAAGATAATGAACTCATTGCTGAAGCTTGGAATCGTCCGATTGCATCGCATGATCCCACTGCGCATGCTGAAATTATGGCATTACGTAAAGCAGGACAAGTATTAGGAAATTATCGATTACCTGGCACAACACTGTATGTGACCCTAGAACCCTGTACTATGTGCGCAGGTGCAATGATCCATGCACGTGTGGAAAAACTTGTATATGGTGCATCAGAACATCGCACTGGTGTGGCAGGAAGCGTCATTGATGTATTTAATCAAGATTTTCACTTTCATAAAGTGGCGGTTACTTCTGGCGTTATGCGTGATGAATGTAGCGAATTACTTAAAGCGTTTTTTAAGGCAAGACGTTAGAAGTAATGGGATAAGGTTGTTTTAAAAAATCGTCAAAACTATTTACAATTTTTAAAACTTTAACTTAATCACACAACACTACGCTAAGGTCTAGAATCACCTTGTAGACGAACTAGTCCTAAGCTTTAGTATAATCGAGTTATCCATTTCAAAAGACGAAATGGTAAGCTCGCTAAAAGTAGGGGGGTGTCTTTTTAGTTTTCTAAGTATTTAAATGAGAGTTAGTCATGAAAAAAGAAGAGTCTGTAAACGTTTTTGGTGAGCCTTTAGAGATGTGTGGCGATATGCCCATGACAGGTTTTTATCGAGATAGTTATTGTAATACCTGTGCTGAAGACCTGGGTTCACATACGGTTTGTGCACAGATAACTCAATTATTTTTAGACTTTTCAAAAGCAAAAGGAAATGATTTAAGTACGCCGATGCCTCAGTATGGTTTTGAAGGATTAAAAGAAGGAGATGCTTGGTGTTTATGTGCAGGGCGTTGGTTGGAAGCCTATGAAAGTGGCGCGGCACCTCTGGTGTATGTGAAGCGTACGCATACCCGTGCACTAGATATAATTCCCTTAGAAACCTTAAATAAATTTGCCGTTGATTTAGATTAGTAACATCATTTTAATTTTTCAAGTATGTACAAAGAACTCCCAAAATACGTCGTATGCGCACTTTATCATTTCGTTATCTTAGATGATTTCGAAAAATTACGCGATCCTTTGCATAAAGTCATGGATGACAATAACGTAAAAGGTACTTTATTGCTCGCTAAAGAAGGAATTAACGGGACTATCGCAGGTACCCGTGAAGGAATAGATGTTGTATTAGCATACTTAAGAAGTGATCCTCGACTTGCAAAAATTGACACTAAAGAATCTTTTGATACTGAGATTCCGTTTTATCGCACCCGCGTAAAACTTAAAAAAGAAATTGTAACCATGGGTATCGATACGATTGATCCCAATGATATTGTCGGCACCTATGTAAAACCTAAGGATTGGAACACCTTAATATCTGACCCAGATGTGTTATTGATTGATACACGCAACGAATATGAAGTTGAAATTGGTACTTTTAAGAACGCGATAAATCCTGAAACTGAAACTTTTCGAGAATTCCCGAAATATGCCGAACAGAATTTGGATAAAAACAAACATAAAAAAGTAGCCATGTTTTGCACAGGTGGTATTCGTTGCGAAAAATCGACAGCATATTTGAAAAGCCAAGGTTTTGAAGAGGTATATCATTTAGAAGGAGGTATTCTAAAATACCTAGAAGAAGTCCCTAAAGAAGAAACCTTATGGGAAGGTGAATGTTTTGTTTTTGATAACCGCGTTTCGGTTAATCATGATCTAGAAAAAGGGTCTTACGATCAGTGTCATGCTTGTCGAATGCCAATCACCGAAAATGACAAAGAGCATCAGCACTTTATACATGGAGTGAGTTGTCATCATTGTCACGATATTACTAATGAAGTACAAAAACAAAGATATATCGAAAGACAAAGACAGATAGAATTAGCACACCAACGCGGTGAAGATCATATTGGTAATGATGTAAAAACGTATGCTAAAAAGAATAGAATTTCAAAAAAAGAGTTTAAAAAAAGTCAGATAAATAATTCTTGATATTATTTTATCGATTGAGATCTAATATCGTGAACATTCGTGTTGTAACTAAATTCTTTGTTCACAGGATCAAAGTTGGCCATAAACACACGGTTTCTGCCAGCTCTTTTTGCTCTATACATTGCGTTATCAGCTCTTTCAATCCATCTATGCGGCTTTTCATGTTTCTGTAATTCCGCCACACCAAATGAAGCGGTCACTTTTGTATGTTCACTGATATCAGATTCTTCTAATAAAATACGCATCTTTTCAGCTAACTCGGTTGCTTTTAAAGTATCAGCTCCATTAGCAATCACTACAAATTCCTCACCACCATAACGATATAACTGATCGATACCACGAATTTTAGTCTTGAATAATTCTGTTAATTTAATCAGGATACTATCGCCTTCAAGATGTCCGTATTCATCATTGATCATCTTAAAGTTATCAATATCAAAAATAATCAAAGATACCGTCGATTCAGAACCTCTTTTGTGACGAGCAGAAAAATTATGTAAGAATTCGATACGTTCCTCAAATGCACGTCTATTAGAAGCTCCTGTCAAACCATCAAGATTAGCAAGCTCTTCCATAATTAAATATTGCTGTCTAATCTTTTTAGAAAGTAAAAATCCAAATAATTGGCAGATAACCATTGTGATAACAATACTAATAACTTCGATAGTGGTTTTTTGTTGCACTAGAAGAGGAATAAGTGCGATTGATGCGATAGTAACTAGAGTTGCAGAAACTTTAAGATTATTAAGGAAATAGGTGGTCATTATGATTGGGTATAGCCAAAACAAAATTGATGAACCTAGTAAATAGTTAAAAACCACCAAACCCGTTAGCATAAATACAGAAATCACCACTTTCATGTATTTTACATTTCTAGTTTTCCAAACATACATGCCCATGCCAGCCATCATGAAGACACTTAACAGTTCTATAGCAGCCACAATATGTTGACCATTCACAAAACGAAAAAATGCGAAAGGAGTGATAGTTATTGCCATAATTATGGCAGAATAAACTATGATAATTTCTTCTATGGATCGGTTAACTAAAGCTTTAGGCATGAGAATCTTTTAATTTTTTATTGTTATTCGTTTATTTTTTTAAGGGTTGTATTTATTACATTTTACAACAAATCAGCTGAACATAGGCTTTATAAGCTTATAAGATGAGTGTGCATTCTAGGAACACTTGGTTTATTTATCTAACATTCAACATACAGTTTCTAGTAATGCATGAGTTAAAGAAGTTTTCTCTAGAAGATTAGATTCATCGTAGTGATCATAACAATCAAAAATAGAACGGTCATAATTCCGCCTGCTTTCATGAAGTCTGGGACTCTATAACCGCCGGGGCCCATAATTAGCGCATTCACTTGGTGTGTAGGTATTAAGAATGAATTTGAAGTTGCAATAGCAACCGTTAATGCGAACAGTGCAGGATCTGCGCCTACACCGAGTGCAATATTAACCGCCAAAGGTACCAATAAAACGGTCGCTCCTACATTTGACATTACCAAGGTAAAAAATGTAGCAAGTATTGCAACTGCTGCTTGAATCACCCATATTGGCATATCACCTACAACAGATAAGGTTTGTTCGGCTATCCATTTAGCTGTTCCACTTTGTTCAACAGCCATTCCAAGTGGGATTAAACTAGCAAGCAAGAATACCGTTTTCCATGAAACAGCACGATAGGCTTCATCGATGTTTAATACCCCTGAAAGAATCATACCTATCGCTCCTGTTAACAAAGCGATTGAGAGTTTTATATCTGAGAATAAAACCATTGAAAGAGCGATAACAAAAAAGAAAGCGGCATAACCAACTTTCTGTGGTCGTGTTTCTTCCTTCGGATATTCAGTGGTGATAACTACAAAATCAGGTGATGATTCCAGCCTTACTAAAGACGCCCAGGTGGTATGAACAACCAAAGTATCACCCGAATGGAAAGGCATGTTTCTGATATCTTCATCTTCATGCATGGTATGCCCATCACGATGCAGACCAACAATAGCGATACCACGTGTTTTTCTAAGCCAAACATCACGAGCACTTTTACCGATCAAGGCTGAACTCGGTGGGATAACAACTTCAGCAATACCAGCTTTGCTAGCCGATAAGTCCTCTGCAAACGTTCTTAATTGGTCGCGTTTCTTGAGTTGATATTTATCGACAAAATTCTTTAAATCCGAACGTTCAGATACGATCCCTAAAACCATTCCAGCTGTAATGCCAGTATCACGATCTAAAGAACCCAAGCCGATATGAGTACCTTGACCTTGAACTTTTGTCGCAATTACTCGGATATCATAGTCGTCTTCGATATCATCTAATGTTTTGCCGCGTAAGTCACTATGATCAGTGACCACCACCTCGTACATTTTATAATTTAAACCATAGACATCTTCGAAGTATGTCATGGTGTCTGCACCGCTAGTTTTGTTATTCTTTTTGTTTTTAGGTAAAACAAATCGACCAAATATAACGAAGTAAATTATTCCTGTGATAACAAGAGCCAAACCAATGGGTGTTGTGGAAAATAAAGACCACGTTTCCATTTTCTGCGCTTCAGGTAAGGCAGCGTTGGATGTTTCAATCAAATCATTGAGCAAAATTAATGGGGATGAGCCGACCATACTCACTGTACCACCTAAGATTGCACAAAATCCCATTGGCATGAGTAAACGTGACATAGGTAAATTTGAACGCGATGAAATTCTGGATACTACGGGTAAGAATAGGGCGGCTGCTCCTACATTTTGCATAAACGAGGATATCACAGCCACGGTTCCAGATATGATTGGAATGATACGAGATTCTGAAGTACCACCAATATTTAAAATAAAACTAGATACTTTAGACATAATGCCTGTTTTATCTAAACCTGCACCAATAATCATTACTGCGATAATAGACATTACCGCATTACTAGAGAAACCATCAAAGAGCTGATCATTATTGACCAAACCTTTGTCCAAACCCATTATTGGGGCGATTAAGGTACTTAATCCTAATATAACCATGATGCTTATCGCGGCAACATCAATAGCGACGATTTCAAAGACAAATAAGTAAATGGTTAAGACCAGTATTGCTATTACCCAAGCAATGGTAATCGATGGTGAGATTGATGCGAGATATATTGCTAATAGTGCAAACAGAACAAACGCAATCCCTTTTTTTATATACCCTTTCTTGTTAGTGGCTGACTCTGGGATTAATTCTTCTGGTGGTGTAATGTCTGTTGGTTGAGTCATGTTGAAAGGCCGTTATTTTGTGATTCTTATTCTGGTCTTGAGAAGCCTAGAGAGCAGAAGCCCTGTAAGTTAGATTGAAATGAATTTAAGTTCATAGAGAAAGGTATTTTAAAGCATATAAATTATGGCGCGGAATAATACTCCACTAAAATCACGTTGCATAGCTATTAACGTTGATATTTAATTTATTTTCTAATGTATTTATAAGATTATATTATAAAAAGGACACCCCCCCACTTTTAGGCGGTTTTGCAAACCTTCCCTTCAGGTAGTTGTCGCTACACTCCGACATTGTCTCGCAAGCTCAGCTGAATGATATTACGCTTTTGTTTTTTAAAAGAGTAAATAGAATTTATGCAGAGCTAGGCGGTTTTAAATTATTGTATTTCATTCACAGAACGCGTTCTCCAAAGCGTATAAATTCCTCCTAAGACGATAATTAAACTTCCAATTAAGGTTAAAGCATCAGGACGTTCATCAAATAGAAAGACACCAATTAATAATGCAAAAACTAAGCGCGTATATCGAAACGGTGCGATAGTAGAAACTTCACCAATCCGCATTGCAACCGTT